>NZ_JBOGDD010000430.1:0-5451 GCF_050701675.1 Mycobacterium sp.
GGCCGACGGTAACCAGGTGATAGCCGTTAGCCTTGAGCACCGGGATGAACTGCTCAACGAGGTCCACGGTGCTCGAGTAGGTGTCGTGCAGCAACACCACCGAGCCGGGGGTGATCTGGGTCATCAGCATGTAGCGCGTGGCGTCGGTGTTGGAGTCGTTGATCCAATCAAACGGGATGACGTCCCAATTGATGTCGGCCAGCCCCTGCCGTTTCGCCTCGGCGAGCACCGCGTCGTTGATCAAGCCGCCGGCGGTCCGCAACAGGTCGGGTGCCCGACCGGTGGCGGCGGCAATGGCCGAGGTGCCCTTGGAGAGTTGATCGGGGATGTCTTGCACCGGAACGGTGGACATGTTGGCGTGTTCCCAGGTGTGGTTGCCGATCTCCATCCCGGCGTCGGCGATGCGTCGCGCGCTTGCCGGGTCGGCGGCGACCTTGTTGCCTACGAGGAAGAAGGTGGCCTTCGCGTCGTCGGCGGTCAGCACGCGAAGGAGCCGATCGGTGAACGGGGTGGGTCCGTCGTCGAAGGTCAGTGCCACGCACTTGGCGTGGGTGCAGTCGACCGTGTCCGGATCGGCGGATCGGTTCTTCACGGCCACGACCATCAGCGCTCCGGTCAGCGCGACGACCGCGACCACGGCGGCCACTGGTAGCCACCTGATTCGATGCGAGCCGATGTACCAGGGCCCGTCGTCACGCCGTGTCATCGGATGCCTTCCTGTCCGTGGATTGCCGCGGTGCATTCAAATGTGTCCGCGTTCGGGGTGACACCCGGGTGGCTCTGCTCACGTCGTCATGATCGAGACCTACTGGCACCGTGCTCACGTCGCGTAGTCGACACTGGTCATCATGCCAGCCTCTTGGTGATACGTGTTGTGGCAGTGCATCATCCAGACGCCAGGATTGTCGGCGACGAACGTCGTGCTCACCGTTTGCCTCGGTAGCACGATCGCGGTGTCCTTGCGGGCACCCAGGCTTCCGTCGGGCCGCATGATCTGAAACGTGTGTCCGTGCAGGTGCATTGGATGCCACATCGTCGTGGAATTGCGGAAGGTGAGGCTGACCCGTTGACCCTGCTGAACCGTCATGGGTTGAGCGTCGGGGAAGGTGACCCCGTTGATCGACCAGTCGTAGCTCATCATGGACCCGGTCAGCTCCGCGGTCAGGGAGGTGTCGGGCGCACCGGCGGGAAACGATGCGGCCTCGGTGGCGACGAACATCGCCGCCGTGCCGACGCGGCCCGCCATCTCGGGTGGCTGATATCCGGCGCCGGGTCCGGCGCCCGCACCGGTGGACAGCAGGGCGCGCGCCACCCCGTTCTTCCCCTCGGGCATGGCCATGAGCGCGAAGACACCGTCGCCGGCGGTGACGATCGCGTCGTAGCGCTCACCCATCCCCAGTAGCACCGCGTCGACGTCGGCCGGGACGACCGGATATCCGTCGGTGTGGGTGACCGTCATGGAGTGGCCGGTCAGTGCGACCCGGAACGCGGTGTCCGACCCGGCGTTGATCATCCGCAGCCGGATTCGTTGGCCAGGTGTGGCAGTGAACACCGTTGCTGCAGAGGGGATTCGGCCGTTGATCAAGTAGTAGGGATAGTTCACGTCCCCGGCGTCCCCGCCGAGCAACGGGCTGGTGCCCACGCCCTCCATCGCGGGCATCGCACCCATGCCCGGCATGTCGTCGTGCGCCGCGGACCCTCCGCCGGACAGATCACGCCAAATCTGCTCGGGCGTCTTGCCGATTCCGTCGGTCCAGTCGTCGAGTACGACGATCCACTCGACGTCGTAGACACCCCGCTCGGCGGGGTCGTCGACGATGAGCGGTAGGTATAGGCCGGTGTCGGCGTCGAGGCCGGTGTGGGGGTGCGCCCAATACGTTCCGGGATGGGGAACCGAGAAGCGGTAGGTGAAGTCACCTCCCGGCTCGACGTTGGGGGTGGCTGGGGTGGCACCGTCCATGTCGTTGCGCAGAGCGATGCCGTGACAGTGCAGTGACGTCGGACGGGTGAGCCGGTTGACCAGCGTGATGGCGAGTTCGTCACCGACGTCGGCGCGAATGAGCGGGCCGGGGAGGTCGGTGCCGTAGGCCAGTGTGCTGGCGCGGGTACCACCCAGGTCGAGGACCGCGGGCTTCGCGGTGAGTGTCATCGTGACCGTGCGTCCGGTGTGCGGCCGCGCAGCCTCGACGGTGTCGATGTCGGCCTGCCTGGTGGCTGTGGGATCAGGCGTCCTGGCGCAGCCGGACAACACGATGCCACCGGCGATGGTGGCGCTGGCGGCGAGGAGTTCCCGCCGGCTCAGCTGGAGCCGATGCGGCGTGCGTCGGGTCATGGCAGGTGCCGTTTCGGATGTGTGCTGGCCACGTGTCGGCCGCGGGGCATCCGGCCATTCTGCTGCGTGTTCCTGTGTGTCATCAGTATTCGATGAGCCTGGTGACATACGGGGTCATTCCGCTGGTCCGCACGGGGGAGATCTTGACCGTGGACCCGGTGTAGGGCGCCTCCAGCATCTGGCCGTCGCCCAGGTACATGGCTTCGTGCTGGCTGGCGTTGGGCCCGTAGAAGATGAGGTCACCACGGCGCATCTGCGAGGACGGGATCTTGCGGCCGGCGTCGTACTGCGATCCCGAGTAGTGGTCGAGCTTGATGCCCACCCCTGCGAAGGCATACAGGTAGAGCCCTGAGCAGTCGAAGCCCACCGTTCCCGCGCCCTGGTCGATGCCGTTGGACGGACCGTTGGCGTTCCCTCCACCCCACGAGTACGGCACGCCGAGCTGTGACATCGCGCGACGGATGACGTATTCGGACGCTTGCCGTCCGTACACCCGCGGGATGCGCCCATTGGTGATCCCGGGATCGACGGCCGCGCTGGCCTGCGGCAGGATCCCGATCGTCGTCAGGAACTTGCGGCCCAGGTCAGCGGTGAGTTGCGCTGACGTGGACGAGATCTGAAGCACCATGTTGATGATCGCGACGGGATCACCGGCGACGTTCGCGCTGGGCACCATGGGCAGCGTGGTGTCCCACTGGCCGGTGCCGGAGGGCGTCGCAGCCTCGGAATCGTGCGGGGCCGCCCGGTCCCAGCCGGCGGTGGCAGTGGGCACGGCGGGCGCCCCCATCGCCGTCCCGGTGCCGCTCGACAACACCGTCCCGCTCGCCGTCGACCGCGTGCGGGCGGCATCCAGCCGGGCCCGGGCCGTTCGGCGCTGCTCGGCGACACGATCCACCTCGGCCTGCTGGGCACCGAACTGCCGTTGAGCCTCGGACAACGTCGCGACCGCGGCGTCCATGCTGGTTCGGGCCCGTGCCGCAGCCTCGTCTGCGCGTTGCCGAGCCGCCCGAGCCGAGGACTCCTCGTTCACCGCTACGGTGCGCGCCCGCGCGAGGTCCGCCCTGGTCTTCTCGACGCTGATCTGCAGCGCCTGGCCCGTCCCCGAGGCACCAATGACGTCCTCGGGACTGGCCGCCGTCAGGTAGGAATCGGAGGGGCCGTTGACGTAGGCCGCGACGGCGAAGGTGTCGAACCGCTGCTGCGCGGCGGCGATGGCAGTGTTGGCCTCGCGCACGGCCAGCTGGCTGGTCTCCACGTCGCGGCGTGCCGTCTCGGCCGCGTCGCGCGCGGTCTGGACTTCGGCGATCGCTTTGTTCACGCCTTCCTGGCGATCCTGAATGTGGGCACCGAGTTGCTGCAACCGTTGATCCGCCTCGGCTACCCGGACGATCAGGGCGGTCACCGTGTCCGCACCCCCGGCGACGGGTCCCGGTTCCCCGCGCGCGGGGGCGGGCGCGCTCATCGAGGTCACCGCGAGCGCGGCGGCAGCGACCACCGACACGATGCGGCCCAAATGCCGACTGATTGCCATCCGCCTGTGGTCTCCCTACGACTCGAATCGCGCCCACGTCCCTGCGGGATGCGCCCGCGCATCGCATCACCCGTCGTACTACGTAACGCGGTAGTACGTAGTTAGGCAGTACGTTGTCGGACCGTACATCACTCGGGACCCAGCAGTAACTCCCGTCACGAGTGATGGGCAGAGCTGTAACGGTTTCGAGACATTGGCGCGCCGCAAATTGGCGCACCGCTTTTCGGGGCCTAAGTTGGCTGCATCAGTCCGACCTCGCAGCCGGTGCGAGACGTCGCAGTCCAACCGCAGGAGCGTGCCGTGCGAGTTCGAGGTTTCGGAGAACTCGAGGCCGTGGTGATGGACCGAGTGTGGGACCGCGACGACGTGTGCACGGTCCGCGACATCTTCGACGAACTCGCCGCAGACCGGGTGATCGCCTACACCACCGTGCTCTCCACGATGGACAACCTGCACCGCAAGGGGTGGCTGGAACGCGAACGGGTCGGCAAGGCCTACCACTACCGTCCCGCGATGACCCGCGAAGAGCATTCCGCCAAGTTGATGCGCAAGGCCTTCGAATCCGGCGGGGACACCAACCTGGTGCTGTCGCACTTCCTCGACCAGATGAACGACGCCGAATCGGCGCAGGTGAAGACCACCCTTCGCCGCTTCATCAACCGCCGGGCAAGCTCGTGAGCGTCGCGGCGGGTCTCCTGCTGTACGCGGCACTGATGAGTTGGTGGGGGCCGCGCGTGCTGGCCAAGATCACCACACGCGGAATCAACCCGCTCCTCGGCGTGACCGCCTGGCTCACCGCGATCATCGGCGTCCTGGGCGCCTGGGCGGCAGCGATGATCGTGTTGGGGCTCGACGCCATGGACGCCCTCTCCAACAGCGTCGTCGGGACGATGTGTCTGGAGATCCTTGGCCACCTCGGCCAGATCGACATGTCGCGCCCCGTCGCGGCGACCATTGCCGTCACCCTCATCGGCACGTCCCTGGCGTTGTCGATCGTGTTCGGCCTCCGCATCATCAGAACGCTGCGCACGCTCCGAACGACCAGCCACGAGCACGCGATGGCAGCCCGCGTCGTCGGCCGACCCACCCCATGGCCCGACGTGTTCGTCGTGAACGCCGACCAGGCCGCGGCCTACTGCGTATCCGGACGTCCGCGCGCCATCGTCGTCACCAGCGCGGCGCTGGCAAGCCTCGAAGACGACCAACTGGCCGCAGTGCTGGCCCACGAATACGCGCACCTGACCGGTCGCCACCACCAACTGTTGATGGTGTTGCGTGCCGCCGCCGCCGGACTACCCTCGCTGCCGCTGCTGGCCGCCGGGCCCGACGCCATATCACGGCTACTAGAGATGAACGCCGACGACAACGCGGCTCGCCGCCACGGCCGACACCCACTGCTGTGTGGCATGGCAGCGCTCGTCGGCCGGCCCACGGTTCCGGCGGCGGCCCTCGGCGCAGCCCACACCGCCGTGCTCGACCGCGCAGCCCGACTGGCGACGCCCCCGCCTGCCGGTGTGCGGTGGCGCGATCGGGCCACGCTGTGGACGGCGATCAGCGTGACCATCGCCGTCCCGATCTTCACCAGCGC
>NZ_JBOGDD010000431.1:0-17653 GCF_050701675.1 Mycobacterium sp.
GGTTGGCCCTGACGCTCGCCTCGCTGCTGGCGCTGTTCGCGATCGGCGGCGCTGCCAGCCGGCTGGCGCGTCGGCCGGGGTGGAAGGCCACCCCGGAGTTGATCGTGCTCCTCAATCAGTCCGCGGCGTTCTACGGTCGCTGGCCAGAAGATCGACTCGCGAGTGCTCCGCACGACGAGGTGGTGCTCGAGGCCGCCAGGTGTCGACGGATCGTCGAGCTGCTGGAGCGGCGAACAGCGCCCGAGATTGACCGCGGACCTGCTGAGAACGGGCCCATCGCTGGCCTCCAGGCGTGGATTACGCTGTTGTCCAAGCGAATCGACGGTCGCCCCGATGTGCCATCGGGGTTTGCGCACGCCTAGTCGGCTTGGCGACGTGGTGCGGGGCGTCGCGCCCGCAGCGGCGTCAGCAATGCTTCGAGCCCGTACTCGAACACCGCGTCGTAGTCGGTAGGGGACTGAAGAGCTTCGACGAGCGCCTGATCGGGCCAGGCGTTTGCCCACAGCGTTGGGTCCTCCTCGTCGTGTTTGACCCCGCGCACCGCCGAGAACTGCATCACCGCGGACGAAATGACGTGGACCTGCACGGCTCGTAAGAGGAGCGCGGCGTCGGTTCCGGTCACCCCCAGCTCGGCCAAGTGTGCCGCCAACGACTGTTGTATCGGCAGGAACAGCTGTGGTGTCCGGTCGCGTTCGTGCGCGATGCCAAGGAGGTGCTGTCGCTCGATGAGCATCCTGCGTTGTGAGCGGGCAAGTGACGCAATGCGATCGACGGGATTCGAGCCACTGCTCGGGAGGTTCGTGATCTCACTGAGCAACCTGTCGACCAGGCCGTCGAGCAACTTGTCCCGCCCGCCGATGTGCCAGTAGATCGAGGTCACCGCGACGCCCAGCTGCTCGGCGAGTCGGCGCATGGTGAACGCTTCGACGCCGTCGAGCTCGATCAGCCGTGCCGCAGTCGCGAGGATGCGTTCAGCGCTGACGGGCTCCTTGGCGCTGCTGCTGCTGTGCTGGGGCGTCAACGGGCTCACCTCCGGTGATCCGGTCCGACTCGGGCAAGCCCAGATAGCGTTCGAGGTTGCGGTGCATGTTGATCACGCGCCGTTCTTCGTTGGACAGCACCACGTGCGTGAACCCTGGCTGTCGCATGCCGCGCTGCAGTCCCGGCAGTACCGTGATGTCCTGGGTCAGAACCAGACCGGGATGAGCCTCGTCGGCCGTCATCCGCACGTCGAGCGGCTTGCTGCGCGGTGCGCCGGGTGGCATCCGCATCCACAGCATCATCACGAGTTCACCGTGGTCCGGGTCGGCGCCCGGATGTGACGTCATCACCGTCAGGTGATCGGCATTGGTCAGCAGCGTCATGTTGGGGAAGACATTGTACTGATGCAGGCGCAACATCTGGTCGGTGCTGGCCCAGCTCAGGTCGACGCCACGTTCGGTGGCGAAGGCCTTTGTCCGCTCTGCGATCGCGTCGATTGCCGCCATGCCGGGCTGACACTGATCCACCGGGAACGGGGCGTCCTCCGCCACGCCCATCAGAGCGCCCTGCGTGCACACGTAGGCGTCCCACACCTCGGCAGCGGACAACTGCTCCTTGATGGTCGGGCTGGGTACGCCGTAGAGCTGTTCGGACTTGCCCGTGTGGCCCCAGATCACCTGCGGTGCATGGACGTCGTCCATGCATCGGTGAAGCTCGGGGTGCAATGTCTGGATGTGATAGGTCTCGCTGAACCCATCGGCGATGGTCTTCCAGTTCGCGTCGATCTCCACGGTCATCGTGGCGTAGCACCGGTATTCGCCAAGTCGGTTCCAGGCGATGTCATGCGGGACCGCCTCCAGGTAGTCGGCCAGGGGCATGGCGGCGGCGTCGAGGTTGACGAAGACGAGCCGCTCCCAGGTGTCCACGTTCACGGTGATGAGGGGAAGCTCTGCCAACCGCAGCGCGCCGAAGCCCTTGCGGCTGGGCACGCGTGTGAGCACGCCAGAGAGATCCCAAGTCCACCCGTGATAACCGCACCGCAGTTCACGCAAGTCAGCGCCCGACCCACTGCACAGCGAGTTGCCCCGGTGCCTGCATACGTTCTGGAAGGCGCGCAGCGTACCGTCGTCACCGCGAACGATCAGTATGGAGTAAGGGCCGCAACGGTATTCGAAGTAATCTCCCGCCTCGGCCACATGGTCGACCGTGCACGCCACCTGCCACACCCTTGGCCACATCCGCTGTGTCTCCAGCCGGGCGAATTCGACCGAGAGATAGCGCTCCACGGGTACCAGGGTGGGTCGTAGCGGCGGCGTTCCGACCGCATCCTCGCGCCTCGCGTGAGCCGGCTTGCCGACCTGTGCCGTCTGCGTCACGATCCGCCCCTCGGGATTCGGCTCCAGCCGTCTGTAACGGTGTTACATTCACCACCATATCGGCTGGCGCGACTTTCGAGGGAGTAATCGTGTTCGACCTCAAGATCACTGGTGGCACCGTGGTGGACGGCACGGGAGCGGATCGATACCTGGCCGACGTGGGGATCAAGGACGGAAAGATCGTCGAGGTGCGTCGCCGCGGGCCAGGCGACCCCTCGCTGGAAGGAAATGCGACCGAGACGATCGACGCGACGGGAAAGCACGTCGCACCGGGATTCGTCGACATCCACACCCACTACGACGGTCAGGTCAGCTGGGACAGTGTGCTGGAACCGTCCAGCAATCACGGCGTGACCACCGTCGTCGCAGGCAACTGCGGCGTGGGCTTCGCGCCGGTGCGGCCAGGCAGCGAGGAATGGCTCATCGCGCTGATGGAGGGTGTCGAGGACATCCCCGGGACGGCTCTGACCGAGGGCATCACGTGGGGCTGGGAGAGCTACGCGGAGTATCTCGACGTCATCGGTGAGCGTGAACTTGCCGTCGACTTCGGCAGTCAGATCGCCCACGGAACCGTCCGGGCGTACGCGATGGGGGAGCGGGGCGCTCGCAACGAGCCGGCGACCCCTGAGGACATCGCGGCGATGAGCCGGCTGGTTCGGGACGCGGTAGAGGCTGGAGCACTTGGCTTCTCGTCGTCCCGCACGATTGCACACCGCGCCATGGACGGCGAACCCGTCCCGGGAACGTTCGCCGCCGAAGACGAACTGTTCGCCCTCGGTCGCGCCATGGCGGCAGGCGGCGCAGGCGTGTTCGAACTTGCGCCGCAAGGAGCGGCCGGGGAGGACATCGTCGCGCCGAAGAAGGAACTCGAGTGGATGCGGCGGCTCGGCGCCGACATCGACTGTGCGTTGAGCTTCGCGTTGATCCAGGTCGACGCCGACCCCAACCTGTGGCGTGAGCAGCTCGACATCTCGGCGGCCGCACACGAGGCGGGCAGTCGCCTCCATCCTCAGATCGCCGCTCGCCCGTTCGGGATGCTGCTCGGATTCCCCGGCCACCACGCCTTCACCCACCGTCCGACGTATCGACGGTTGAAGGCCGCGTGCGGCCGTGAGGACCTCGCCTCGCGTCTGGCCGAACCCGCCGTGCGGGCCGCCATCCTGGCCGAGGACGATCTCCCCGTCGACCCAAACCTGTTGTTCGACGGCATGTTCGCGCTCGCACAGTATTCGACGGAGCGGCTCTACTCGATGGGCGAACCGCCCGACTACGAGCCCACCGCCGAGCGCACCGTCGCCGCCATCGCCCGCGACCGCGGCCAGGACCCGCTCGCGGCGATGTACGACCTCATGCTGGAAGCCGATGCGGGTGCCATGCTGATGTTGCCGATGTTCAACTACTCCGACGGCAATCACGACGCGATCCGCGAAATGATGACCCATCCTGCCGGCGTCCTTGGGCTGTCGGACGGTGGCGCGCACTGCAGCATGATCTGTGACGCCTCGTATCCCACCTTCCTGCTGACGCACTGGGCGCGCGACCGCCATCGCGGGGACAAGCTGCCGCTGGAGTACGTCGTGCGCAAGCAGACGCATGACACCGCGCAACTGTTCGGACTCACCGATCGGGGCGTCATCGGTGTCGGAAAGAAGGCCGACGTCAACGTGATCGACATGGACGCGCTCACGCTGCACGCTCCGCGGATGGCCTACGACCTGCCTGCCGGCGGGCATCGACTGGTTCAGGGCGCGTCCGGCTACGACGCCACGATCGTCAGCGGAGTCGTGACCCGTCGCGACGGCGTCGACACGGGTGCACGTCCGGGTCGGTTGGTCCGCGGGGCGCGTTGAGTGGTGTTCAGCCCGAGCGGGCGATCACATGGCTGATTCTCAGCCGCGATATTGCGCTACCGCCGCGGCGTATTCGTCGAGCAGTCGTAGTGATTCGTCGAGCGGCCGGGTGGGCAACAGCAGTGCCACCTGCCCGAAGCCCAGGTCTTCGACGGCGCGCCAGTAGTCGGGATCGGTGGGTGTGCCGAACTGTGCCAGCGGGACGTCGTGGCGCGCGCCGTCGCGAATCTGACCGATGCGCTTCGCCAAATGCTCCACGGGGAGCGGATTGGAGATCCAGCCTGCCTCGTGTCGAATCACCCGCTTGACGGTGGCGTTGGAGTCGCCGCCGATGTAGATGGGAGGATGCGGCTTTTGCACCGGCTTGGGACGACTGTAGGACGGATCGAAGTCGACGTACTTGCCGTGGTACTCAGCGGGGTCGGTCGTCCACAGGGCCCTGATGGCCTCGATGCGCTCGTCCAGCAGTGCGCCACGCGTCTTCGGATCCGTGCCGTGGTCGCGCAGCTCCTCGATGTTCCACCCGGCACCCACTCCGAAGATGAAACGCCCGCCCGAGATCAGGTCGATGCTCGCGGCCTCTTTTGCGGTAGTGATCGGATCGCGTTGAATGAGAAGTGCGATCCCGGTGAACAATTCGATCTTCGACGTGACGGCGGCGGCCGCGGCGAGGGTGACGAACGGATCCAGTGTCCGGTAGTAGATGTCGGGCAACTCGCCACCCATTGGGTACGCCGACTCCCGGCTCGCCGGGATGTGCGTATGTTCAGCGATCACCAGCGAGTCGAAGTCCCGCTCCTCGATCGCCTGCGCCAGCGACACCGGGTCGATACCGTCATCGGTGACAAACGTGGAGATCCCGATCTTCATGCGCCATTCCCATCAGTCGACATCATCAGACAAGCCGTCGTCGGGACCAGAGTATTCCCGATGAAACCCACGGTGTGCTGTGGACGCCGGCACACGAAGGAGTCATCGACAGCTCGTGATCGACCAACGGGACATCGGCCCGGCCGGCACCGCGTTGCTGGACATGGCCAACGGGGTCCCGCCCAGGCTGAGCGAAGTGGGGTCACGATCGAAAGAAGTCGTCGCAGAACGCATCCCACACGCGCAGGAAGTCCGTGCTCGGGTCGCCGACCCACAGTGCTTCGAGACCCTGCCAGAATGCGAGTAGCTGCCGTGCCGCGGTCGGTGGATCGGACTTCCATTCGAGCAGGCCTTCGAACACCTGCAGTGCGAACCGGGTGCGTTCGACGAAGTAGTGGTGGGCGGGGTGACGGGGATCGATGGCCTCCACGTTCAGTACCGCGTAGAGCGTGATGATCTGCCGCATCTGCAGATTCCGTTGGACCACCTGCCGCAGGTGTGCGCGCAGATCGCGCCGACCCATCGCTGAGGAGCGGAGTTCACCTGATGCGTATTCATCGAGGTCGCGCTGGGTGAGGACGCCGGTGAGCAGATCATTCATCGTCGGGAAGTAGTGCAGCACTGAGGATTTGCGGATTCCACAGGCTTCGGCGATGTCGTTGAGCGACACGGCGTTGAATCCCGAGCGCGCGATCAGGCGCGTCGCTTCGGTGACGATCTGAAGCCGCCTGGTCTCGGGTGCGAATCTGGTTCGCGTCCGAGTGGGTTCACTGGACGGCGGCATGTCGACGAGCGTAACCTACCATTCGGTAGGTACCAACTACCGAATGGTAGATAAGAGACGTGATGGGAAACCGGTCAACGATGTCGACATCCTCGGCGCAGGCAACGAACTTCACCTTCGGCGACGGCGTGCGCCAACTGCGGGCGGGGGAAATCACCGCCGACGAGGCCGCCGAGCGCCTGGTGGCGCAGCTGGCTGACGACGAGTTGCTCTGGCTGCTCGACGGTGACACGCGTTTGCGTGACATCGTGGGGATGGCCAAGAAGTTCAGCACGGTCGCGCTCAAGGGTGGAGCGCTACCGCGCCTGGGCATCCCCGGCATCCGATTCAGCGACGGGCCGCGTGGCGTGGTCATCGGTCACTCGACCGCGTTCCCCGTGACCATGGCCCGCGCGGCGACGTGGGAGCCCGACCTCGAAGAACGCGTAGGGCAGGTAATGGGTCTGGAGGGCCGTGCGGCAGGGGCCAACTACTCGGGCGCGGTCTGTGTGAACCTGCTCCGGCACCCAGCTTGGGGGCGCGCGCAGGAGTGCTACGGCGAGGACCCGGTCCTCACTGGCCGGATGGGGGCGGGGCTGACGCGTGGGCTGCGTCGCAACGTGATGGCATGTGTGAAGCACTTTGCTCTCAATTCGATCGAGAACACCCGCTTCACGATCGACGTCACCGTCGACGAGCATGCGTTGCACGAGGTGTATCTGCCGCACTTCAAGGCGGTGATCGACGCCGGTGCGGATTCGGTGATGAGTTCCTACAACTCGGTCAACGGCGACTTCCTCGACGTGAACGAGGTGCTGCTCACCGAGATTCTGCGCGACGAATGGGGTTTCGAAGGATTCGTCAGCAGCGACTGGGTGTTCGGAACCCACGAAGCAGTGCGGAGCCTGGAAGCCGGCTTGGACCTCGAGATGCCGTTGCGGCTGCTCCGTGCCCGCGCGCTGCCGAACGCCCTCGCCGGTGGCCGCCTGTCCCGCGGCACGGTGTTGAGGTCGGCCCGACGCATTTTGGCTACCACCCTGCGGCACTACGCAATCCGCGACGAGAGTGAGCCGCCGGCGTCAGTGGTCGCGAAGGCTGAGCACCGGGTCCTCGCGCGTCACGTCGCTGCCCGTGGAGCCGTCCTTCTCAAGAACGAGTCCGTCGACGGCGCCGCGGTCTTGCCGTTGCCGCAGGCGATCCGTCGTCTCGCCGTGATCGGAGCTCTGGCCACCGAGGCCAACCTCGGCGACCACGGGTCTTCGCGAGTGCGCCCTCCTGCGGTGTCCTCACCACTGGACGGTCTGCGCGAGGCGCTGCCGAACACCGTGATCGTGTACGTCGACGGCAGCGATCCCGCCGCCGCGAAGCGGGCGGCCACCGAAGCCGACGCCGCCATCGTGGTGGCGGGAATGACCTTCAACGACGAGGGCGAGTACCTCACCAACACGAACGCCGACACCCTCAACGAGCTCGGGTTCCCGTTCAATTCAAGGGTTCTGCAGTTCGTGGGAGGGAAGCTCGCCACCGTCGGGAAGCGGTTCGCCAAGGGCGGCGACCGTCGGTCCTTGACGCTGCACCGTGCCGACGAGGCAGTCATCTCGGCCGTCGCGTCGGCCAACCCGAGAACCGCCGTCGTCGTGATCGGCGGTAGCGCGATCATCATGGAGGCCTGGCGGCATCGAGTTCCGGCGATCCTGATGGCCTGGTACCCGGGGATGGAAGGCGGTCGCGCGATCGCCGACGTCCTCACCGGCGCCCAGGAACCGGGCGGACGGTTACCGGTCGCCATTCCCACCGATGCGCGCCACCTGCCGTTCTTCGACGTCCGGGCCGAGAAGATCGTCTACGACTCCTGGTGGGGCCAGCGCAAACTCGACCGGGACGGCAACCGGGCGGCGTATCCGTTCGGATTCGGATTGGGCTACACCACGTTCGACATGGAACTCGTCGATCACCGCGTGTCCGACGACGAGGCGGTCGCAGGAGTCCACGTCCGCAACACCGGCCAGCGCGCTGGCTCCACTGTCGCTCAGGTCTACGCCATCAGTGATGCCCCCGACACCGCGCCGCAGTTGGTCGGCTTCCGTCGGGTCGAGCTGCCCGCCGGTGGCGAGGACACCGTGACGATCGGCCTCGACTTGACCCCGACCACACAGCGTGACCCCGAGACGCGCATGTGGTCGAGGCGACCGGGGGAGTGGGGCATCGTCGTATCACCCTGCAGCCCAGGCAAAGTGCCGTACACCCATCCGCTGCTGGTTTCGGACGGCGCGCAATGAGTGTTACTCTTGCCGGCCCGTAACGTGCCGATCAGGTGGTAGCTGATTGATGCCGTTGGAGGGCGGTCAATGCGGTGATTGCGGCCGACCGTGTCAAGAACACCGGCAGTATCTCGTCAATCCCGGTGAGTTGGATCGGGCGTCTGACTGCGCGACCGGCCGCCACGAGTGCGATGCCAGTGCCGGGCCCGGCGGTTCGGCGCGCACTCGCCAGCACTTCAAGTCCTGCGGCGGAAAGGAATTCGACGTGGTTCAGGTCGATAACGACGGCTCGGGAGGTCCCGGCGAACACGACGTTGACGTATTCGGCCAAGGTCGGTGCGGTGAGCATGTCCAGCTCGCCTTCCACACATATCGTCGTCACCGCGTCGGCGTGGTGAATGGAGATGGTCACGCCGGGCCGAGGATCCGCTTCGGATCCTGGGGATTCGGTGGTGCCTACCTGGCGGAGTCGAAGGACCGCCGATGGGATGCCGATGCTCGGCAGGGCCTGCCTCGGCGCGGCGCACGTAGCCCAGGTTTGCCGTGATGCTCCAGGAAGACAACGACTTTGAGTGTCAGGAATAACGGATGACAATTGATGCATGGGCACGGCCCCTCAAATTGGTCGGCATGAAGCCGCACCGGGGGCCGGGGTCCTGGGACCAGGGAACGCTGAGGTTCACCTTACTCCACTCGTGCTCCACTGGCGGCGGTTCGTCTCGAGTGCCTGTGCGCCTCGGTCCGCGGCGCGTCCACCACTCGGCTGGTCTCCCACAGCCAGGCGGTGACATCGGTGACGCCTATGAGTAGCAGCGTGCCCGTTTCGTGCAGCAAGAGCGGTGCTGACACCATGGTCCGGACCACGTAGTTCTGGTTGTGGTTCCACTCGACGACCGCGGCGGCCGTTTGCAACGTGGTCAAACAGTCGGCGGGTGCGAGAGCCTCGTGCCCGGTCAGCAACGCGGGCAGCTGTAGCCGGGTGACCGTTTCGCCGTCCGGGTATCCGAGCATCTCGGCACATGCAGGATTGGCGTAGGCGATGTCGCCGAGGTGTCCGACACCGAGCATGGCGGTGGGCAATCGGTCCAGAAGAGTGAGTGCTGGTAGTTGGCGCAGGTACCCCTGTGCGTCGGTCAGTGGCTGTTGTCTACGTCGTTCACCCATGGCGGCCCCCTCTTGAGTCTGGGTGGATCACGCCGGGGTCTGGGGCGAGGCGTCACCCGAACACGAGGCATGAACATCCATCAAGATCATTGACGCTGACGTTGATCTTGGCAACCAGCAACTGTGACCGTTCACGCGGCGGTGCCCAGCGCGAACGCAGTCGTCGAGGACCTCCCGCGTCGTTGGCCCCGAATCCGCGGCGCAACAATCGGTCGACCGACGACGTTCTGTGTCAGGCTGGAGGCTCGACTCGGATGGAGGAGTCCATGCCACTGGAACCCCTCGATCGGGCTTGGGACCGACTCGTCCGCGGCTTTCGTCAGCTGGTCAGCGTGTGACGATCGAGGAGCGACTTCGCGCCGCGGTGGGTGATCAGCGCGGTACCGGAGCGGCCGACCGGTTGTGTGAAGTCTGCGTCTCACTGTTGGACGTCGAGGCGGCGGCGATTTCATTGGTCTACGAAGGTGTCAACATCGGAACACTCGGAGCCAGCGGGGCGATGGGCCGGGCCTATGACGAATTGCAGTTCACCCTTGGGGAGGGACCGTGCCTGGACTCAGTGACCGGCCGCGCGGCCGTGATGGTCGTTGACCTGGCCGATCCCGACGAGGATCGGTGGCCGATGTACGGGCCGGCGTTACTCGCCCATCAGATCCGCGGCGTGTCGGCGATGCCAGTCCTGGTCGCGGGTGAATACATCGGGGCATTGGACTTGTTTCGCGCTCGGCCCGGGCCTCTGGTCGGCGAAGACTTGGCCGGTGCGCTGATCGCTGCCGAGCTCGCCCAGCTCCCAATGCTCGATCTCCTCGACGTCGAGTTACAGACTGCGGCGACCGACCCCGATAGCAACGCCTGGGACGAACTGCAGACGCTGTCGCGGGCTGAAGTCGGTCAAGCCTCCGGGATGCTGATGGCACAACTGGACATCGGCCCGACCGAGGCCCTGGTGCGATTGCGAGCGCACGCGTACTCCAGCGGCAAGAGCGCTACCGAGGTCGCCAGGGACATCATCGATCGGCGATTGCGACTCGAGGCCTGATGACCTGCATGGAAATCCGCATGGTCAACCGAACGGACATCGGCGCAGAATGGAGTCGATCGTGACCGAGCAACCCCGCGAGACCCAAGTCCTGGATGCTGTCATCACCCTCGTGGACAGCCTGCTCGACGACTTCGACGTCGTCGAGCTCCTGACCGAGCTCACCGAACGCTGCGCGAAGTTGCTCGACGTCACCGCGACCGGATTGCTGCTCGCCGATGTGCGGGGTCACCTGCACCTCATGGCGGCCACCTCGGAGAAGACACACGACCTTGAACTCTTTCAGCTGCAAGCCGACCAGGGCCCGTGCCTGGATTGCTACGCCACCGGGGAGCCGGTCTCGGTGGCAGACCTGACGACCGCTCTGGAACGCTGGCCGCGCTTCGTTCCCGCTGCCACCGAGGCGGGCTTCGCCTCGGTGCACGCAGTTCCCATGCGCGCGGCAGGCACCGTGCTGGGCGCACTGGGCCTGTTCGGCGCCGACGTAGGTGAACTCAACGACGCCGATCAGCTGGTAGCCCAGACCCTGGCCCACATCGCAGGCGTCGCGATTCTCCAGGAGCACCCCACACCGGTGAGCGTGCCACCGCGTCTGCAGCGCGCCCTGACCAGCCGGCGCGTGGTGGAGCAGGCAAAGGGATACGTGCGAGAGCGGATGGACGTCTCCGTCGATGAAGCCTTCACGTTGCTGCGCCGCTACGCCCGTATTCATGGCGATCACCTGACCGAGGTTGCTCGCCACCTGATCACCGCGCCCGACGCCCGCTCGACGATATTCGCGCGGATGAGTGAGATAGCGACGTCGAGCACATCCGCCAAGGAAGAATGAGTCGGGCGTCGACGTCTCGGCTCGTGCCGTGTTTGCGAATTGACCGACGGCCCCGTGATTGAACTGTGACCATTGGGGTTAACACACCCGTTAGACGCCCAGACAACGCGTCGGTGTGCTAGCAGAAGAGGTGAGCTGCGTGTCAAAGCCAACTCGAATTCCGTCAGGCCTGCCCGGCAACATCGATGATGAGGTCGCTCGCATGCTGCACGTCGCGGAGGGCTTCCTCGTCGGGCAGCAGTTTCCATCGAGCTCGGTTCCCGAGCTGATCGCGACGGCGCGGGATGCCGACCTCTCGCCAGTCACCATCGCCGAGGCGTTCATTGACGCCGAGTGTCACGGGTGGTCGCCAGGTTTCGAGGACCTGCCGGCCATGGTGACCGCGGATACCGAGTGGCGTGAACTGTTCGGCACCGACGAGCCGACGTAAGCGTGCCGACATAAGCGTGACG
This sequence comes from Mycobacterium sp., assembly GCF_050701675.1. Taxonomy (GTDB): domain Bacteria; phylum Actinomycetota; class Actinomycetes; order Mycobacteriales; family Mycobacteriaceae; genus Mycobacterium. Next base: position 11,586 of record NZ_JBOGDD010000431.1, read on the forward strand.
TGAAGCGGTAAGTGGCGACGTCCGGCCCACGGCCGCGTCGCGACCGCCAATGGCGTCGGACGCGGCATCGTCCTCCCGGTCCGGCCGGGGGTTGGGTCACGTGACCGCTAGCCGTGGCAAGCACTTGTTTGCACAGCATGGCAGCTGGGTATCAATGTTCGGCGCGATTGCGTTGCCAACTGCGGAGGTGTCATGGTGACAACAGCTATAGCTGCAGAAGTAACGAGCGCTATCCGCGACTTCAGTGCAGGCGTGGAGACGCAAGGCCGCGCGCTGGGCTCATCGGTCCGACACCTGGTGCTCTCGGCAGGTGTGAGCGAATCGTCGCGCGCGCGGATCGCACGGGAGGTCCAGATGCCGCCCGTTCAGCTGTTCAGCTGGATCGCCGGCGCGCTGGAGGCCGCCACGTCGCTGCTGGGCGCTGAGACCGGAAGTTTCGAACCGAGCGCCGGTCGTGTGGTCGGCGACTTCGTCATCGTCGAGAAGTCGATCACCCGCTGCTGAGAACGTCGGGTGAGGCTCGACCCATCGTCGTTGATCGACGTTTCTACGGTTCAAAGATTGCGTTACGGGGCATGCGTGGCACGACCACACCAATGACACGCGACGGAGCACCGCTGTGACCACAGTCTTCACCGACGAGCTGATTGATCGACCCGCGGCGATCCAGGTTCCGAATGGCGTATATCGGCCGCAGGAAGACTCAGCGCTGTTGATTGAAGCACTTCGTTCCACTGGACGCGCCCAGGGAAGCCGGGTCGCCGACCTGTGCTCGGGAAGCGGTGCGGTGGCCTTGGCCGCAGCGGCGCAGGGGGCGGCGGCGGTCTCCGCGTTCGAGATGAGTCCTCGCGCGGTCACCTGCGCGAGGGCCAATGCGGCGGCGGCTGGAGTCCGCGTACACGTGCATCGCGGATCCTGGTCGCGGGCAACCGAATTCGAACCGTTCGACGTGGTGACATGCAATCCTCCCTATATGCCCTTCGCCGAAGACGCCGACGATGGGCCGATTCCCGTGGACGCAGGACCCGCCACCGCGTGGAATGCCGGCCCCGACGGGCGCCAGGTCCTCGATCCGCTGTGCGAGCGAGCGCCTGAAATCCTGGCCCCCGGCGGCACGATCCTCATCGTGCACTCCGAGTTCGCCGACGTCGATCGGACGGTGGAGGGGCTACGCGCCTCCGGACTGCACGCCGATGTCGTTGCCGAGCAGTGCATCCCGTTCGGTCCGGTGCTGTTGGCGCGCGCGCACTGGTTGGAGTGCAACGGGCTGCTCGAGGCCGGCAGGCGCGAGGAGCGCCTCGCCGTCGTGCGCGCGGACCGGTCGTGACCGGCCCGGACGACGCGGTTTCGTGGCGGCGATCTGCGTGTGTCGGCGCAGCAAGTCCCATCCGCCAAAGCGGCTTAGTCGGACGCTACCCGGGTCCGTAGCGACGACTTGCCGGCCCGCCAGCAGGCAAGCATGTGGTCGGCCAGTCGGTCCTCGACCACGTCGCGCGCCCGGATGCCGAACACCACGTCGCGATCCAGGGCCGGTTCACGGGCGACGAGGTCTCCGACGACATCGTGGCGCACCACCTGTTCATGCACGGCGTCGGCCTCGACGTGCTCGCGGTAGAACCCGGCGCAGCGTTCGGGAGCGCCCAATCGTTGCAGCGCCTGCACGATCCGCGCCGATCCTGGCGGCGACGTGATCTCCGTCGAGGCGAAGTGCCCCACCGCCGCGCCCCGCAGGTCGCGGTGCAGCCCGAACATCGACATCAGGTTGACCACCGTCAGGGCGTCGGCAGGGACGTCGTCGAGATAGCCGAGATAGGTGGCATCCAGGTCGGCTGCCTCCAGAAGCTCGGCGAAGAGTTGCTGATGAACGCGCCCGCCGCGACCTGCGCCGTACTCGTCATATTCGATGGCCACGAACGCAGCCTTGGCGCCGCCGACGAGCCGCGGTATGGCGAATGCGTGCGGGTCTCCCTCCTTGAGGTGGTAGATCGACCGGTGCACGAAGTACTCCTGCATCTGCGCCCACGTGCCTTCGTCGCGCAGAAAGTACGAGAGCCCGGTGCCGTCCACGGGTTCCACGGACAACGCGGCCATGGCATCGGCGGCGGTTTCGTCTTCGTTCACGTCACCCACGTCGCGGCATACGGCGTCGAAGAAGACCCGCTCGAGGCGTCCGCGGAGGCCGAGCAGGACGGGATCCCACTCCCACGAACCCTCTACTCCGGCGAAGCCGCGGTAGTGCAGTTCGTAACAGACGCAAAGCGCCAGCTGCAGGTCCAGGCCGTACGGATCGGCGCCATCGACGTCGACGGCATCGTCACAGGATGTCCATGCGCCGCCCAGCAGGTCCAGGACACACGCTGAGATCGGTCCGACCGCAGTCGGCAGCAGGGGCTCGATCGTCGCGGGCACCGTTTTCGCTTGCATCGTCACGGGTAGCGACTACCCAGGAAGGGGGCCAGGCAAGCGCGGTGGATCCGGCGGCCTGGCAACTTGGACATGCGAACCCGAGACCGGCTCTGGCGGGTCGGCGATCACTTCGTCGGCCGGTGCGCCAAGTCGTACGCCTCGCTTACCGAGGCGGGAATCCGACCTCGGGTTCTGACCTCGTGGCCGTTCTCCGCTGCCCAGGCCCGAACCGTCGCCGTCGAGTTGGTGGTGGTGTGCTTGGCCGTCCGCCTTCCCGCTCGCTTCTTCCGGGTCGATGAGGCCGCGGACCGTGTCGTCGGGGCGGGGTGGTCGTTGGCTTTGGCGGCCGCCTCCACGAACGGCGCGAGCGCCTTGTCGAGCCTGGCGATGTTCGCGTCGGTCAAGTCGATGGTGTAGGTGGTGCCGCGGAGGGCGAATTGCACCGAGCCGCCCTTGCCGTCGACGATCTCGGTCTGATCGAGGTCGTCGATGAGTTGACGAATGATGCGTTCAGCCATGGCTGGTCCTTCTGTAGTGGCGCGTCGTGTCAAAGATCTCGAGTTGCGGGGATAATACCGTCACGGGATATCTCCGGAAGCATCCGGCGTATTTCTCGTCGCATTCGCGGATTGCGAGTTGGATAGTGGCGCTAGCTATCTCGGGGTCGCCCATGGCGCGCAACGAACCGCGGAACATCGCCCACGGCAGGAATGACTAGTTATGCCGTGTGGGCGAACACGCCATTTCGATTGACCTGTTCAATGAGGATCAACGCGAAGGCTTTGCAGTAATGCTGCGACCGAATCGGCACGATCTTCGAGGCTTATATCACCACGCACCACTATTCAGCCCGACGGAATGGCGCGGTGAGCAAAACTCGTCGCGGCGGTGAGCGATGACTGACGTCGAGCGCCTGGCGAGGGAGCGTGGTCAGGTTGCGGACCTACCATGTGTGCCTAGATCTAAAGCACGTCGAATCGTTGGAGTTGTGAATGACCGGTGCGTGTCGCGTCCCTGTGACCCTGTGTGCGGTAGTGGCAGTCGCGGTGGCGCTACTCTTCGTTACTGCGGGTGTGTCCCGCGCTGACGATGCTGGCCTGCCTGGGGTTTCGCTGACCACCACGTCGGGTGCCGCGTTGCAAGACGGTGGCACCTACGGCGTCGGCGCCGTCGTCGTCGCACACTTCGACGCCCCCGTCGGGGACCGCGGCATGGCAGAGCAGCAGCTGGTGGTGTCCACCTCGCCGCCGGTATCCGGTGCCTGGCACTGGGTCGACGACAGGACCGCGCATTGGCGACCGCCGCAGTATTACCCGCCGGGAACCGCAGTCACCGTCACGACCGGGCAGCAACCACCCGTGACGTTCACCGTCGGAGCCTCGCACGTGTCGATCGCCGACGACGCCACCAAGCAGGTCAGCGTTTACGACGGCGGGACGCTGGTGCGCACGATGCCTACCTCGATGGGCCGTGGGGGCACCGACAACGTCGGAAACACGACGTTGAGCTTTTGGACCCAACCCGGTGTCTACACGGTGTTGGACAAGAGCAACCCCGTGGTCATGGACTCCTCGACCTATGGGTTGCCCATCAATTCGCACCTCGGCTACAAGGAGAGCATCAACTACGCGGTGCGCGTCAGCACCGATGGCGTCTATCTGCACGAGCTCGACAGCACGGTGTGGGCGCAGGGACACACCGATACCAGTCACGGCTGCCTGAACCTCAACCGTGACAACGCGGCGTGGTTTTACGACTTCTCCGTCCCCGGCGACGTCGTCGAGGTGCGCAATTCGGGCGGTAAACCGTTGCAGCTCTGGCAGAACGGCGACTGGAGCGTGCCGTGGGACCAGTGGGCGAACGCGTAGCGGACTCGCTGAAGGCGCTGCGCGAAGATGGGTGTGACGGGCCTGACGTGATGGCGTCAGGGAATCTGCGCCTGCGGATTCGAGTCTGGCGCTTCACCGGCGTACAGCGGTGCGGGGCCGGTGATGCTCGGCACGGCCTTCGTGATGGCGGGGGTGGCTGACGGGGTAGAGACGGTGACTGCTTGTCCCTCCGAGATGCCAGCTGCGTGAACTTGCGAACTCTGTGTGAGGTGGGCCGCTAGACAAACCAAAGTGATTGCGGCGCAACAACCAAAGGCTGCGGCGTACAGCCGCAACCTCCTGACTACGGTGGTGCTCATTCTGCCTTCCTCCCTTCTCTCTGTCTTCAAGCCGGCTTCGCCATCCCATGGGCAGACGTCGTAATCCGGCTCCACCTCAATTCAGCGCCGTCAGACTACGAAAAGCCTGAAGCTGCAATGCGAATCAGCTATACGCCGATCGCCGTCGGTGTCACGTTCACAGGAAGGGCCATGGTCCTACCGGCGCGTCACCGTCGAGGGTGTTCGCACCGTCGCGGGCGGAGCGCTAGACCGTCGGTTCCAGCGGGCGGAGCCCGGACGAGCCATGGGTAGCCCGCCACCGGTCGAGGCCGAAGCTCACGACGAGGTCGTCGGCCGGCCGTTGGGTCCGGGTAACGATCGCAACTTCAAATGATTGCGAATCGATAAGCAAGCCCGGGTGCACCTCCGAGGCACATTAGGTTTGCTCAGTGCGCCGTCGAACAGCCCTTCAGCTACCGCTGCTACTAGCAGCAGGCGCGGCGCTGACGCGACTGCCCCTCGCCTCGGCCGACCCGGGCCGGTGGTCGGTCGACCGCGCCAACACCTGGTATAAGGCACAGGGTTGGCTGGTCGGCGCGAACTACATCACGTCGACGGCCATCAATCAGCTCGAGATGTTTCAGCCAGGTACCTATGACCCTCGGCGCATCGACAGTGAGCTGCGCGTAGCTCGACAGGCCGGATTCAACACCATGCGGGTCTTCCTGCACGATCTATTGTGGGCCCAGGACCGCCAGGGCTTCGCGAACCGTCTTGGGCAATTCGTCACCATTGCGGCGAGCCACGGCATCAAGCCACTCTTCGTGTTGTTCGACTCCTGCTGGGACCCGCACCCCGCACTGGGGCCTCAGCGCGCACCGACCCCTGGGGTGCACAACTCCGGGTGGGTGCAAAGCCCCGGTGCAGAGCACCTCGCCGACCCCGGCTACCGGGGTGTTCTTCAGGACTACGTGACGGGAGTGTTGAGTCTGTTCCGCAATGACAATCGCGTGCTGGGTTGGGATCTGTGGAATGAACCCGACAATCCCGCGAGCGTGTATCGGAAGGTGGAGAGGAAGGACAAAGTGGAACTCGTCGCGGCGCTACTGCCGCAAGTGTTCCAGTGGGCGCGTTCGGTCGATCCGGCTCAGCCGTTGACCAGCGGCGTCTGGCAGGGGAGTTGGGGAGCGCGCCGCAGCACGATGAGTGGCATCCAGCTCGACAACTCAGACGTGATCACGTTCCACTCCTATGCCAAACCCGCCGACTTCGAGGCTCGGATCGCCGAGCTCGCTCCGCTGGGGCGACCGATCATATGCACCGAGTATCTGGCTCGGTCGCTCGGCAGCACTGCTGAAGGAATCCTTCCAATAGCGAAGCAGCACAACGTCGGTGCCTACAATTGGGGCTTCGTAGCTGGAAAGACTCATAACTATCTGCCGTGGGATTCCTGGGATTTTCCCTATCCTTCGGCTCCGAAGGTGTGGTTCAGCGTCCTCCTGCATGCCGACGT
>NZ_JBOGDD010000432.1:0-3401 GCF_050701675.1 Mycobacterium sp.
GCTTTCATGCGGCGATCGCCCCGCACCCCCACCTGACGGTGGTCGCCACCAGCTACGGCGAACTGGATGCTCCCTCGGGGGAACGGGCCGCCGAGGAGATCCTCGCCACCCATCCCCGAATAGACGGCTTCTTCGCCAGCAACGACCAGATCGCCATCGGCATCTCTCGCGTGCTCAGAAGCCGCGGGCTGTTCGTGCCGATCGTCGGCGTCGATGGAGCCAAGGGCGCCGTCGACGAGATTCGAGCCGGCGGACCGATCATCGCCACCGCCACGCAGGACCCGGCCGCGCTGGCCCGAGCGGCAATGGACCTCGGCACCGCCCTGCACGGCGGGGCGCGCGTCGCCCGGCCGTCGCGCTACCTCGTCCCTCGATTGATCGACGCGCATAACGCGACGGAGTACCAGCCGTGGGGGTAGGCGGGCCGCGCAGCCCGGCCGTGCACCGCGGCGCTCGCGTGCTCGACGCCATCTCATCTGGCACCGCCAGCACTCCGGCGGCGCTGAGCGCGGCAATCGGGCTGCCCAAGAGCTCGATCGCCGACCTGCTGAGCACCCTCGAAGACGCCGGTTTCATCGCGCGCAGCGCGGACGGCGGTCTGCACGCGGGAGCCCGCTGGTCTGACCTGTCCGATCCCGACGCGGTAGCGCACCGCGTGTTCCGTGCCTGTGCAACAACGGATCTCGACGGTCACACGGTCTCGCTGGTTCAGCTCTTCGGCAATCGGGTCGTCTTCGTCGACGTCCGGCCGGGCAGGCACCCGTTGCCCCTGACGCCACGCCCGGGGCAACGTGCGAATGCGGACTCCTGCGCGGGAGCAGTCGCGATCCTCTCGTCACTGCCGGCCTCCGAGGCAGCCAACGCCGTCTGGGCCGCCGCCTCGCACCTCGGCCTCTCCGGTGACGAGGTGCAGCGCACGCTGGCACTACGGCGCGCTCGGCGACGAACGGTCTACGAATCGCATTCCCCACACGTGGGTCGGCAGCTCGCCTGCGCCGTGACGGGCACCCGATTCGCGCTCACACTGCACGTACCCGAACGCTGGCCCGAGCCGGACACCCGCAAGGCTGCCCGCGCACTGAACGCCGCCGCCGACGACTACTGAAGTGCCGCTCCACGTCGCTTCCGCCGCACGCCGCGCTTCGATGTTTGGTGATCAGAAGTCCACCAAGGTGTTTCGATGTGCTTCACCCCTGCCCACCGTGAGCGGCGGTTTCGCGGACCAGATGTCACCCGGCCCTGCGCGAGCAGGCGGTGGTGCGCTACATTTGGTGAGCTAAAAACGCGGGAGCTCGGAATCACCGGGCTGAGAGGGTGGCTGTAGGGCCACCGACCGCTTGAACCTGAGCCGGATAATGCCGGCGTAGGGAGAGTGAGTTCGATGTCTGTTTTCGTGCGTCGTTTTCTTCCCTCCGGCCACCGTGCTGCGAGCGGCGAGGTCCCGCCTACGTTGGTGGACCCGGCGCCGCGGGTGCTTGGGGTGTTCGATCAGCTGGGGCTGTGGGGAAATCTTGGAGTGAGCCTGCTTGGGTTCACCGGTGCCGCAGTCGTGTTGCAACCCGGTGGCCCTGGCACGGAACGGCTGTCATTGGCCGCGGCGCTGCTAGCGACCGTCGTCGGCACGGTCCTCGGCGCGGCCGCCATCGCAGCGGCGGCGATACCCGGCGCGCAGACCGGCGCACCGGCCATGGTGTTGCTCCGTGGCCTGTTGGGACGTCGGGTCTCCTATCTGCCGACGGTGCTGAACATCGTGCAGATGGTTGGTTGGGGCACATTCGAGTTGGTCACCATCGCCACCGCGGCCGCAACTGTGCTGCCCGCGGTGCCGCAGTGGGCGTACGTGGTCGGCGGTGGAATCATCACGACCGCACTCTCGCTGTACCCACTGGGGGCGGTCCGGGTGCTGCGACGGTATGTCACCGTGGCGGTGGTAATTGCGCTGGGCTACTTGTTCTTTCAGTTGCTGACCCATCCGCTGCCACCGATGTCGGCTGGGACGTGGTCCGGTTTCAGCATCGGGGTCGACACCACTGTGGCGGTCGCCGTGTCCTGGGTGCCGATGGCCGCTGACTATGCCAGGCATTCGCGGAGTTCGAAGGCGGCATTCACGGGCGCGTTCGTTGGTTACGGCGTGACCCAGATCGCGTGCTACGCGCTGGGTCTGTTGGCGCTCGTCACCGTGGCCGCCGATGAGGACCACATCTTCGCGGCATTCATCGCGGTGCCCCTCGGCGGACTCGCGTTTGCGGTCCTGGCGATACGGGAGATGGACCAGTCGTTCGCCAACGTCTACTCGGCCACCGTGTCCACGCAGAACCTGCGGCCCCGCTGGGACCGTCGACTCATCTCCCTCTTGGTCGGTGTCCTGATCACCTTGCTCGCGTTGGCGGTCGACATCTACGGCTATGCCAGCTTCCTGTCGTTGATCGGGTCGGTGTTCGTGCCCCTGTTCGCGGTGCTGGCGGTGGATTACTTCTGCTTCTCCGGAAGGCGAGGCTGGGATCTCAGCCTGAACTCGCCGTCGAGGTGGTTGATGTTGGTGCCGTGGATGCTGGGCTTCATCACCTACCAGTTGATCTATCCGGGGCAAGTTGGTTGGTGGGCGGCAGCCTGGGGTGAACTGGCGCAGGCGATTGGCTTCAGCGCCCGCCCGTGGATGAGCGCCTCGATCTTCTCGTTCGCGGTGGCCGCGGTCCTCACCCTGCTGGTTGGTGGCGTGTCTCGGTTGACCACTCGGCGATCATCCCGCCAACCGATGAGCACCGACATGGCGAACGTCTGATTCATGAAGGAGAAATGACCATGGCGTCCGTACCCTCGATCGACGGCGTGGCTGGGGATCGGAGCGTGCTCGCTTCGCTCTGGGCTGCCGCCACCCAACATCCGTTCCTCGACGCGGTGCGCGACGGCACGATCACCGATACGGCGTTCGACCGTTGGTTGATCCAGGATGCGCTGTTCGTCGCCGACCTGCTCACGTTTCAGGCCAGGCTGCTGGCACGCGCTCCGCGACCAGCACGGGTGCCGCTGGCGGCGGGCTGCGTTGCCCTGGTGGACGAGCTGGATTGGTTTGACGTTCAGGCGGCTCGGCGGGGGATCGACATGGGCCAGCCGCCGCTGCCTGCGACACTCGCCTACCGCGAGCTGCTGCTGAAGCTTGATACCGCGCCCTACGAAGCCGCCGTCACTGGGCTTTGGGTCGTGGAACGGGTGTACCTGCTCGCATGGACTTCCGCCGCGTCGAGCACCTCGCCGTTCGGGGAGTTCGTGGACCACTGGACCACGCCCGGCTTCGCCGAGTACGTCGACGCGCTCGGCGAACTGGCCACCACCGATGGGTACGACGATCTGGTGGCCGACGTGCTGTCGCACGAGGTGGCGTTCTGGGGCCTGGCGCTGAC
>NZ_JBOGDD010000433.1:0-4243 GCF_050701675.1 Mycobacterium sp.
GACGAATCCGGGGCTCGAGATTGCGCCACGCGCCTACGTCTTCGGCGGCAAGGCGGCACCCGGTTATTTCATGGCCAAGCGAATCATCAAGCTGATCAACGCCGTTGGCGAGACGGTCAACAACGACCCCGAGGTCAACCGGTACATGAAGGTGGCCTTCGTGCCCAACTTCAACGTGCAGAACGCCCATCTCATCTATCCCGCGGCCAATCTGTCCGAACAGATCTCGACCGCAGGCAAGGAGGCGTCGGGCACGGGCAACATGAAGTTCATGCTCAACGGAGCGCTGACCATCGGAACGCTGGACGGCGCCAACGTCGAGATCCGCGAAGAGGCGGGGGCCGAGAACTTCTTCCTGTTCGGGCTGACCGAGTCGGAGGTCGAACAGGTCAAGTCCAACGGGTACCGGCCCGCCGACTACATCGACGGCAACGACGAGCTCCGGGCCGTCCTCGGGCTGATCTCCTCCGGGCAGTTCTCGCACGGCGACACCGAGGTGTTCCGTCCGCTGGTCGACAACCTGCGCAACGACGACCCGTTCCTGGTGGTGGCCGACTACGCGTCGTACGTGGAATGTCAGGACAGGGTGGCCGCGGCGTGGCAGGACAAGGATGCGTGGTCGCGGATGTCCATCCTGAACTCGGCCCGCAGTGGAAAGTTCTCATCGGATCGCGCGATCGAGGAGTACTGCGACGACATCTGGAACGTCGGCCCGGTGACGGTCACGGTGTGACGGTTACGTGCAGGTGGACGGCAGAGCGGAGAAGTGCACCGCCGGCCTGCCGTCCACCGTTACGAAGTCGGTTCCGGGCAGGCGCCCGCCCTTCGTTACTGCTCGGCGGGTAGCGGCGCACCCGCAGGCGGGTGCGTCGCTGGGACGTTCCCCGCCAGGCTGTCGACCACGTGCCGCTGATCCGGGCAGTAGAAGTCGATTCCCGCCGAGAGGAACTGGTAGATCTGCTGCTCGGAGCTGCCCCGCGCCAGGTTCTTCTTCAGGAAGACCGCCGCCTCGCCGGCGTTGGCGTCAAGGCCCGTCGACAGCCGCTTGCACTGGATCTTGCCGATCCACGCGTTGTAGTCCTTGGGACCGTAGAGACCATAGGTGTGCAGCTGATTGGTGAAGTCAGTGTCTGGATCGGCGTGCGCCGTGCCTGCCGCGGCCGCAGCCAGCGAGAAGGCGGCAATTGCCGTTGCGAGTCCAGTCCGCGTCAAGGCCTTCATAGCCGGAATCGTATCCCCATTCCAATTGTCTTGCGCAAGTGCTCGACCCAAGGCGGTTGGGTCACACCGTAAAACCGTTGTGCCTGGCGTCACGAAAAAGGCGACGATGGGCGGCACGCCTCGTTAACCACAATACAGTTATATAGGCTAATCTCTCATTTCAATCCAGCGAATCGTTCCGAGTAGGGGTTATGACCAAGGTATTGCGAAGAGCGTGGATACCCATCGTGATCGTGATCGTCCTCCTGGTCGCCGGCTTCACGGTGCACCGGGTACGCACGTTCTTCGGCATGAATCCCATCCTCGTTACACCGAAGAACTTCGCAGACGACGCCGAGCCCTTCAATCCCAAGGTCGTCAAGTACGAGATCTTCGGACCGGGCAGCTACGCGGACATCAACTACCTCGACCTGGACTCCAAGCCGATCCGCGTCGACGGCGCCTCCCTGCCGTGGTCGCTCACGCTGAGCACGACCGCACCGTCGGTCCTGCCGAACATCGTCGCGGCAGGCGACGGTGATTCCATCTCCTGCCGCATCACCGTGGACGACGAAGTCAAGGACGAAAAGACCACCACCGGCGTGAACGCCCAGACCTTCTGCCTGGTGAAGAACGCATGACGACACCCCACGACCGCACATCCGACCACGAGCCAACGACGGACGCGATCCCGACGGCAGGACCGTCCGTGGATCCGACACGCCATCGGCTACCGCAGCTGATCCGCACGCTTGCCCTGCCGATCATCCTCGGCTGGATCATCATCATCGCGCTCGGAAACGTCCTCGTTCCGCAGCTCGAAGAGGTCGGCAAGATGCGGTCGGTGTCGATGAGCCCCAACGACGCGCCGTCGGTCATCTCGATGCAGCACATCGGTGCCACGTTCAAGGAGTTCAAGTCCAACAGCTCGGTCATGATCGTGCTGGAGGGCCAGGACAAGCTCGGCCAGGACGCGCACGACTTCTACGACGGCATGGTCCGCAAGCTCGAGGCCGACACCAAGCACGTCGAGCACGTCAACGACATGTGGAGCGACCCACTGTCGGCGGCGGGTTCGCAGAGCAACGACGGCAAGGCGATGTACGTCCAGGTGTACCTCGCCGGCAATCAGGGTGAGGCCCTGGCCAACGAGTCCGTCGATGCCGTGTCAAAGATCGTGGACGACCTGAAACCACCTGACGGCATCAAGGCCTACGTCACCGGGCCCGCCGCGCTCTCCGCTGATCAGAACATCGCCGGCGACCGCAGCATGCAATTGATCGAGATCGTCACGTTCTCGGTCATCTTGGTCATGCTTCTGCTGGTCTACCGGTCGATCGTCACCGTGCTGATCGTGCTCGTCATGGTGGTGCTCGAACTCGCTGCTGCCCGCGGCATCGTGGCCTTCCTCGGCTATCACCAGATCATCGGCCTCTCGACGTTCGCGACCAACCTGCTGGTCACCCTTGCGATAGCCGCGGCGACCGACTACGCCATCTTCCTGATCGGCCGATATCAGGAAGCGCGAAGTTTGGGCGAAGGCAGAGAAGACGCCTACTTCACGATGTTCAACGGCACCGCGCACGTGGTGCTCGGCTCGGGTCTGACGATCGCAGGCGCGACCTTCTGCCTGAGCTTCACCCGACTGCCCTATTTCCAGACCCTCGGCATTCCGCTGGCCATCGGGATGATCATCGTGGTCGCGTGCGCGCTGACGCTCGGGCCCGCGGTGGTCACCATCGCGAGTCGCTTCGGGCTGCTCGAGCCCAAGCGAGCGCTGCGCACCCGCGGCTGGCGCAAGATCGGCGCGCTCGTCGTGCGCTGGCCCGGCGCGATCCTGGTCGCCACGATCGCGCTGGCACTGATCGGCCTGCTGACGCTGCCCGGGTATCGGACCGACTACAACGACCGGCACTTCCTGCCCGCCGACCTCCCCGCCAATGAGGGCTACGCAGCCGCCGATCGACATTTCTCGCAGGCCCGGATGAATCCCGAGCTGATGATGATCGAGAGCGATCACGACCTGCGAAACTCGGCCGACTTCCTCGTCATCGACAAGATCGCCAAGGCGGTCTTCAAGACGCCGGGAATCGGGCGGGTGCAAGCGATCACCAGGCCGCTGGGAACCCCGATCGAACACACGTCGATCCCGTTCCAGATCAGCATGCAGGGCACGACTCAGCAGATGAACCTGAAGTACCAGCAGGATTCGTTTGCCAGCATGCTCAAGCAGGCCGACGAGATGCAGGGCATGATCGAGAACCTCGAACACATGCTCGTCCTGATGGACCAGCTCAACGCCGTCACCCACGACCTGACGCTGAAGACCAAGGACATGGTCGCGACGACCAACGAGCTGCGCGACAACATCTCGAACTTCGACGACTTCTTCCGCCCGATCCGCGCGTACCTCTACTGGGAGCCGCACTGCTACGACATCCCGCTGTGCTGGGCGACGCGGTCGGTGTTCGACACCCTGGACGGCATCGACGCCCTCAGTGATCAGCTGGGCGGTCTGGTGACGAACCTGGACGCACTGGACAGGCTCATGCCGCAGCTGAGGGCATCGCTGCCACCCATGCTCGCGACGATGAAGTCGATGAAGACCATGATGCTGACGATGTACCAAACCCAAAAGGGTATGTCGGACCAGATGGCGGCGATGCAGGACAACCAGTCCGCGATGGGTGAGGCGTTCGATGCGTCGAAGAACGACGACTCGTTCTATCTGCCGCCCGAGATCTTCAACAATGCCGAGTTCAAGAAGGGCATGAAGAACTTCATCTCCCCCGACGGGCACTCGGTGCGCTTCATCATCAGCCACGAGGGCGATCCGATGAGCGCAGAGGGCATCTCGCACATCGACGCGATCAAGCAGGCCGCCAAGGAAGCCATCAAGGGGACCCCGCTGGAGGGCTCCAAGATCTACCTCGCGGGCACCGCGGCAACCTTCAAGGACATGTCCGACGCCAACCTGTTCGACCTGGTGATCGCCGGCATCGCGTCGTTGGCACTGATCTTCATCATCATGCTGCTCATCACC
>NZ_JBOGDD010000434.1:0-1633 GCF_050701675.1 Mycobacterium sp.
CTGCCTAGGGTTCGCCGATCTGAGCCAGACCGGCCCGCTGGTGCTCGAAGCTCCACCCAAGATTCAGGGGTTGCTCGACGACTTCTGGCACCGCCCACTGGCGGGCCCGAACATCGACGGCGTGCAATACCTCGGTGATATCGGCATTCCCGGCCCGGATAAGGGCCGCGGCGCGAAGTACCTGATCGTGCCCGAAGGCCATGACCTCGACATCGCGACTGACGACTACTTCGTCTACACCAGCAAGACCAACAACGTTTTCGTCTTCCAGCGAGGGTTCTTCACCTCAGTGGATGATCTGAGCCCCGGTGTTGCGGCGGTCGAAGGACTCGTCATCCATCCTCTCGACGGTCCTACCGAGCCGATGAGATTCCAACACGTCTCCGACGCGCCGGCCAATGCACTGTTCCCCCGTGACTTCGGCTTTTTCGAACAGCTCCACGAGTTGATCCAAGGCGAACGAGTCGACGCCGTAGACCCGTACATGCACGGCATGCTCGCGGCGCTGGGCATTGCGAAGGGCCGCGACTTCTCGCCCACCGATCGGCAACGTGAGCTGCTGGATCTCGCCGCCAAAACGGCATGGAAGATGGCGAAAAGCATTGCCGCGCATTACGACCGCGAAGCCAATGCACTCTGGTGGGAAGACCGGCACTGGGTGGCGCACGCCAAGACCGAACTCGACGACTTCATGGGCACCCTGCTCGACGAACAATGGCGGAACCGCGCCACCGGGCACACCGACGTCAATGCCAAGGCTCACATGTTCATCAACGCCTATTCGATCAGCTCGGGCATGATGTCCTCGATCGTCGGCATGGGCGCCAAATACGGTGCCGCATACAAAGACAGCGAAGGCCGATATCTTAGAGGCGAGAACACCTACCGTATCGACCTGCCCGCCAACCCGCCGGCCAACATCCTGTGGTCAGTCACGGTGTACGACGCCGACACCGCCGCCGGCGTCGACACCGCCCAACAGATCTATCCCTCGCTGAACTCCATGAACGATCTCCTCTACAACGACGACGGCTCGGTCACCTTCCACATCGGACCGCAACCGCCCGATGACGCGCAGAACTGGCTCCGAACAGTCCCCGGCAGAGGCTGGTTCTCCCTTATCCGTTGGTACGGACCCACCCAGGAGTTCTTCGATCGCAAGTACAAACCCGGAGATTTCGCCAAGGTTTAGACGTATATATAAAGCCGTTGACTACAAGTACATTGGCGGTCACGGTGGCATGGGAGCAATGAGCAAATGAGTGAGGGGTCGACCGAAACGCATCGGTTGACCGCTCGGGTGCGGACAGCAGTCACGGCTGTCGGGCGACCCCGTTTCCGCGACGTCATCGCGGGTTTGGTCACCGGGCTGTTCTCGATCCCGGAGGGCATGGCCTACGCAAGCATCGGCGGGTTCAATCCGGTGGCAGGCCTGTATTCGGGTGTCGTGTCGACCGTAGTCGGTTCACTTCTCGCCCGAACGGTGCTGATGGTGACGACGTTGACCAGTGCGCTTGCGTTGTCGTCGCGCAGCGTGCTGACCGATGCGGGCCTGGACCCCGCCGACCCGGCGAACGTCGCGGCCTTGGCGATTGTCGTCGGATTGGTGATGCTGGTGTTCGGCGTGCTGAAG
>NZ_JBOGDD010000435.1:0-1523 GCF_050701675.1 Mycobacterium sp.
CATGGCGACACCCGTGCTGCCGGCGCCAGTCGGCTGAACGCTCGACCCCCATGGAGGGACCCGCGATGGGTGCATTCGCCGATGTTCACGCTGCCAGCCAGTTCGCCGCCGGCAAGATGCGCAAGAACAACCTGTTCACCACCGACCAGCTGTTCTGCGATGTGTATTGTTTCGAGCCCGGTCAGGAGCAATCCGCCCATAGCCACACCGGCTCGGACAAGGTGTACTACGTCATCGAAGGCACGGCGCGCATTCGCATCGGCGACGAGGAGCGCGTGGTCGAAGCAGGCACGGCGGCGCTGGCGGCGTCGAATGTGCCGCACGGCGTCACCAACCCCGGGCCGGGGCGACTCCGGCTGCTGGTGCTCATGGCCCCCAAGCCCGGCTGAGCCGCCGGCGCGCGGACGGATTGCGAGCCGATATCCCAGGTGCTACGGCTGCCGGTTGCAGTACCGCTACTGAGGAGGCCTCGACCATCCATGCTCATCCCCGCGACCCATCTCAGAGCCGGCATGCTCATCAACTACCAGAAGGAGCTGCACCGGGTGACCAACGTGGTGCACGTGACGCCGGGCAACTGGCGCGGCATGGTGCAGACCAAGTTGCGCAACCTGCGCAGCGGCACCCAGATGGAGAACCGCTTCCGGTCTGAGGACAAGGTCGAGCGCGTCACGCTCGAACAGCACGAGATGGAGTTCCTCTACCAGTCCGACGCGCTCTACTACTTCATGAACACGACGACCTTCGAGCAGACGGCGCTCGACAGCGAGAGCCTCGGCGAGGGGACGCAGTACCTGAAGCCGAACCTGCGCCTACAGGTCGAGTTCCACGAGGGCACGCCGGTCGCCATCTCGCTGCCGAAGACCGTCGACCTGGCCGTGTTGGAGACGGCGCCCGGGCTGAAGAGCGCGACGGTGACCAACGCGCTGAAGCCGGCGACGACCGAGACCGGCCTGGTGGTGCAGGTGCCGAACTTCATCGACGTCGGCGACGTCATCCGCGTCGACACCGAGAGCGGCGAATACCTCTCGCGCGCCAAGTAGCGCGCGGCGCGGCGTTAGCCGGCGGTCGCCCGGGCGTCAGTTGCTGACGAAGGTGTCGCTGATGCTGTCGTAGCTGAACACCTTGCCGCTGCCCCGACTCGAGGTCGCGGTACCGCTGAACGTCGCGCCGGCCCCGGCGCCGCTCACCTGGAACTCGACCGTGACCGTGCCCGAGACGGCGGTGACCGGGATCGCCACCGTCGTCGGACCCACGACGGTGAAGGCCACGTAGGTCTGGTTGGTGGCGTAGTGGGCTTCCTCGGCATTCACGGCGTTGGCGAGGTCGTGGATGGCCGCCGCGTCATAGGCCTGCTGCCGATAGCGACTCAGCGCCTGGACGGCGATGGCCGCCAGGATGCCGATGATCGCCACCACGACGAGCAACTCAATGAGTGTGAAACCCGCCTGGGCCGCTCGTCGGGCGGCGGATCTCTCTTGGCTCCGATCGGTCATGCGAGAGAGCTAGTGCAAGGACTGTAC
>NZ_JBOGDD010000436.1:0-7981 GCF_050701675.1 Mycobacterium sp.
GGATGGCCCTGTCGGCGGACTACATCATCAAGGTCGCCCCCGGGATCTCCGCAAAGGCCGCAGGCGTCGACCCGGACGCGGTCGCGGACAAGGCGCTGGTCCTCTCGCTCATCGTGGGACTGACCGCGCTGATCATCACCTTCGTGATGCAGCGCCGCACCTGGCGCAAGCCGTCGGCCGAATTACTCCTCGCCTGGGAGAACGAGGCCGACCGACTTGGCGTGGAACCGGCCGGCGAGAAGGTCGAGCCCGTGGGTTCGGGTCACGGCGCCGACGGCGGTGCCGATGTGCGGACAGCCGCTCCGGTTGGCGGCTCGACTACGGCCGAACCTGCCGCCGCCACCGGGACGGCGGTGCTGACGGCTCCGGAGGTGGGCGTCGACCCGCTGCCGAAGACGTTGCCCGCGAGAGTCTTTGCGCTGCTGGTGCCGCTGGTGTACCTCGCCTTCATCGTCTACCTTCTGCTCGGCAAATTCACCACTGCGGTCCCACCGCTGAAGGGTGGCGACGCCGCGGCGATCGTCGGGGGCATCGCGGCCCTGATCCTGTTCGCCGGCGCGGCCACCAACGACAAGCGCAACTTCCTGGAAACGTCCTCACGGCACGTGGTCGACGGTCTGGTGTTCGCGTTCAAGGCGATGGGCATCGTGCTACCGATCGCGGGCTTCTTCTTCATTGGAAACGGTGAGTTCTCCGGCGCGATTCTAGGCCTGCCAGAAGGTGTTTCGGGACCGGCCATCCTCTTCGACCTCATCAACGCCGCGCAGTCACACCTGTCCCCGAACCCGTTCATCACATCCTTCGGCGTTCTCCTCGTCGGCCTCGTCGCCGGCCTGGAGGGCTCAGGGTTCAGTGGCCTGCCGCTGACCGGTTCACTCTCCGGCGCCCTCGGTCCGGCCGTGGGGATGGATCCGAGCACGCTGGCGGCCATCGGGCAGATGGGCAACATCTGGTCAGGGGGCGGGACGCTCGTCGCATGGTCGTCGCTGGTCGCCGTGGCCGGCTTCGCCAGGGTGCCGGTGCTGAGCCTGGCGCGGAAGTGCTTCCTGCCGGTCATGACCGGACTGGTCCTGTGCACGGTGTTCGCCATCCTGGTGTACTGATCCGCGCATGCGACAACCGGACCGGCCGCAGCTGGCCCTCGCCACCATGATCGCTCTGACCTTCGTCACCGGTGTCGTCGACGCCGTCGGATACCTCGGACTCGACCGCGTGTTCACCGGCAACATGACGGGCAACATCGTCATCCTCGGCATCGGCGTCGCAGGCGCCGATGATCTGCCCGTACTGGGGCCCGCGGTGGCGCTGGCCGGATTCACCGCAGGCGCCTTCGCCGCAGGCTGGGTGTTGCGCGATCGCCCCGGCGGATCGATCACGTCCACCTGGGACCACCGCGTCACCGCCCTGCTGAGCGTTGGCGCTGCGGTTCTGGCCGGGCTGACCGTCGTCGCCGTCGTCGTGGAGAACTTCGGTACCCACGTGCAGGTGGTGATCGCCACTGCCATCGCCGCCGTGATGGGTCAGCAGGCCATGGTCGCGCGCAAGCTGGCGGTGAAGGACATGACCACAGTCGTGGTGACCTCCACGCTGACGAGCCTGGCCGGGGAGACCTGGGTGCGCGGGACGTCGGGCGCCATCGTCAACCGCAGGTTCAGCGCGATCGTCGTCATCTTCCTCGGCGCGCTGGCCGGGGCGGCACTGCTGCAGATCCACATGGCCGTCCCGCTGGGCGTCGCCGCCGCGGGCACGGTGGTGGTCGTGGTCGCCGGACATCTCCAGCTACACGATGAGCGGAGCAGAATCACGATCTCGCCGTGACCGACGGCGCCGCCGAGTTCTTCGGGTGAGAGTTCTCTCGTGAGCAGACGCAAAGGGCCCTCAATGTGCGTGTTTCAGGGTCCCTCGTGTCTGCTCGCAGGAGGAGATCGATCACTAACTAGGATTGCAGCATGTCTGTTGCCTCCGCCGAACTGATCGACTACGACGAGGTCATTGCCCGCTACGACCCCGTCATGGGCATGGAGGTCCACGTCGAGCTGTCGACGGCGACCAAGATGTTCTGCGGGTGCGCCAACCAGTTCGGCGCCGAGCCCAACTCGCACGTGTGCCCCGTGTGCCTGGGGCTGCCCGGGTCGTTGCCGGTGGTCAACCAGGCGGCCGTCGAATCCGCCATCCGGATCGGGCTCGCGTTGAACTGCGACATCGCGCCGTGGGGCCGCTTCGCCCGCAAGAATTACTTCTATCCCGATCAACCGAAGAACTACCAGATCTCCCAGTACGACGAGCCCATCGCGGTCAATGGCTACCTCGACGCCCCACTCGAGGACGGCACGACCTGGCGCATCGAGATCGAGCGTGCGCACATGGAGGAGGACACCGGGAAGCTGACGCACCTCGGCAGTGCCACCGGCCGCATCGAGGGGGCCACCACGTCGCTGCTCGACTTCAACAGGGCGGGCGTCCCATTGGTGGAGATCGTCACCAAACCCATCGAGGGCGTCGGAGCGCGGGCTCCCGAGATCGCCCGCGCCTACGTCACCGCCCTGCGGGATCTGTTGCGCGGGTTGGACGTATCGGACGTGCGGATGGATCAGGGCTCGATGCGCTGCGATGCCAACGTCTCGCTCAGGCTCATCGGCGCAGGAGAGTTCGGCACCCGCACCGAGACCAAGAACGTCAACTCCCTCAAGAGCGTCGAGGTGGCCGTTCGCTACGAGATGCGCCGACAGGCAGCCATTCTCGACGACGGTGGGGAGATCATTCAGGAGACCAGACACTTCCACGAGGACGGGTACACCAGCGCCGGCCGGCGCAAGGAGACCGCGGAGGACTACCGGTACTTCCCCGAGCCCGACCTCGAGCCCGTCGCACCCAGTGCCGAACTGGTCGAGCGGTTGCGCGGCACCATCCCCGAACTGCCGTGGCTGCAACGCAATCGGATCCAGCAGGACTGGGGCATCTCCGACGAGGTGATGCGCGACCTCGTCAACAACGGCGTCATCGACCTGGTCACCGCCACCGTCGCAGCCGGGGCGCCGAGTGAATCCGCCCGCGCGCTGTGGGGAAACTTCCTGGTGCAGAAGGCCAATGAAGTGGGGGTGGCGGCATCCGAATTGGCCATCACACCCAAGCAGGTGGCTGCCGTCATCGCGCTCGTCGACGAGGGCAAGCTGTCGAACAAGTTGGCCCGCCAGGTGATCGAGGGTGTGCTCGCGGGCGAGGGCGAGCCCGAGCAGGTGATGACCGACAGGGGACTCGCGGTGGTCCGCGACGATTCGGTGATCCAGGCGGCAGTCGACGAGGCGTTGGCCGCCAACCCCGGCGTCGCGGACAAGATCCGCGGCGGCAAGGTGCAGGCGGCAGGGGCGATCGTCGGTGCGGTGATGAAGGCGACCAAGGGGCAGGCCGACGCGGCGTTGGTGCGCGAGATGGTGCTCGCCGCCTGCAGCTAGCGCCTGCTAGGTGTTCTCGGCGTTGGTGCGGGGGAACCCGCCGCCCTGCGGGAAGAGCGGGAAGACGACGTCGTCGAGTTTCTCGGCGTCACCGGAGGTCTTGTTGACCGTCCCGCCCCAGACGTTGCCGTCGGGGGACAGCGCCAACGCCCAGGCGTGGCCATGGGCGTCCTGCCGGATCACCTCGGGTTGGCCGGTCACCGCGCCCGTATCGGGCGCCAGTCGTACCGCAACGGTCTGCTTGGTGTTGACCATGTTGACCAGAACTGCGCCGTCGGTGGCCGCGCACCCGGCGATCCCCGGCTTGTCCGGCCACGTCCACACGGTCGAGACGACCGAGTCCTTCGTGATGCGCTGAAGTCGGTCACCGGCCGGGGTGCGGTCAGTCACGTACAGCGAGCCGTCACCGCCGTCGATGCACAACCCGCCCGCGGCGCCAACCCCACTCAGCGCGGTCGTCGGCGGTGCCTGGTCGACCGTCGTCGGTTGTTCGATCCGGATCAGTTTGCCTGCCAGCGAACCCGGATCAGAGGCCTGAGCCGGGTTGCCCGCATCGCCGGTAAGGACTTCCAGGGTCGTCGGGCTGGTGAAGATCAGCGCGCCCATGTTGCCCGTCGCGCCCTTCGGAATGCCCGTGAGGATCGGCTTGGGAACGTCGCCGTCGGCGATCCGTACGACGCGGTTGTCCGTCGGCGTGCTGATGTAGGCGTACATCAGCCTGTCCTGCTCGTACGTCGGTGAGAGCACGATGTCCATCAGGCCGCCGTCACCGGACGGGTCGACGGGAATGACCACCTTGACCTTGGGTTCGGCGTTGGTCGCGATCTCCTTGACCGCCCCGGTGACCCGCTCGGCCACCAGCGCCGACTTGCTGTCGGGGCCCATGATCAGCCCGCTGGTGCTCTCGAGACAGCCCTGCATCACGCCCTTCGCGGCGCAGACCTTCGGGAAGGGTTGCCCTGGCAGCGGAGGTGGTGGCGTCGGTTCGGCACTCGGAGGGGGAGCCAGCTGCGGCTCGGTGGTGAACGGCGCAGCCTGGGAATCGTCGAACCGGGCACAACCCGACCCGACCAGCAAAGCCGCGCACAGCAGCACCAGCACACCACGGGTCGGCCGGTGCAAACTCATGCCCGCCAGATTACGGACCGCCGGGCAGTGCGCGCCACGTCGGTGGGCTGCGCCGACCGGCGACTGGTCCGCGAATCGCCGCAGGAAAGCACGCGCCAATCCGCGATTCGCAGGTGGAGTGCACTTACTCTGGGAAACGTGACCAGTACTTCTCACGATCCGCGTGCGTGGCAGAGACCTGAGGACCGCGAGGCCTCAGCCGTGCGACCCGCGTCGGCACGCCTGGTCGACCCGGAGGACGACCTGCCGTCATCGACGTATGCAGGCGACTTCGAGACCACCGCCATCCCGCGCTACGACACGGCCACGGGGAGCCAGGAGCACTCCGGATACGGCCTGCTCGGTGAACCCGAGCCGCTGCCCTACGTGCAGCCCGCAGGCAGGCACGCCGCAGAGCCGACCGAGATCGAGCCGGAGGGCTTCGGCGCCGACAAGGCGGCGGGTCGTCGCGGCACGCAGGACCTCGGGTTGATGCTGCTGCGCGTCGGGTTCGGCGCCCTGCTGATCGTCCACGGCCTGCAGAAGGCGTTCGGCCTGTGGGGTGGTCAAGGGCTCAATGGCTTCGGCCAGTCACTGGCCGACCTCGGCTACCAGCACGCGGGCATCCTCTCCTACGCAGGCGCCGGTGCCCAGATCGGCGCAGGCGTGCTACTCGTTCTCGGCCTGTTCACGCCACTGGCCGCCGCGGCCGCGGTCGCATACCTGATCAACTCGCTGCTGGCAGCCGTTGCCGCACAGCCCGACGGCAACTACTTCCCGTTCTTCCTGCCCGACGGGCACGAATACCTGGTCGTGCTGATCGTGTTGGCCGCCGCCTTGACGCTGACCGGTCCCGGCCGCTACGGCCTCGATGCGGGCAGAGGCTGGGCCAGGCGCCCGTTCGTCGGATCCGCGGCCGCCCTGGTTCTCGGCATCGGCGCCGGCGTCGGCGTGTGGGTGCTTCTCAACGGCGCCAACCCACTCGCCTGAGCGCCTATTCGTAGGGGTTGGGCACCCGACCGGCGGTGGCCGCGGTCAGCTGCGGCAGCGTGGCGAACGTCACGGCGGGCAGTCGCACGTCCGAACCGTCCTTCAGATGCGCCGACCCCCACGAGCCTCCGTCGAAGCGCAACCCGTCGACGTCCTCCCATGCGACCGTCCGGCTGCCGGTCAGCGACCGCGCCGTGACCTTGTCGCGATCGGCGGTCGTGCGGTAACGAATGATCGCCGCGGACGCTGCGACCGGAATGATCAGCAACGCCGTGAACCACCGGGGATTGGCAAAGACCAACGCGAGCAACCCCAGTGTGAAGAAACCGACCGCGATGTGCGCCATCGCCGAAATCCTGATGACGACGGGGACCGAGGGCGCCGAGGCGGATGGGGAACTCACCCCGCCATCCTTCCACCGACCACGAGTAGCGTGATGGTGCCCCGGAATTTGACCTTTGAGCTGTACGGAGGCTACCGTCAACGGTTATGCAGACCGTCGCAATTCTCGTAGTAATTGGTTCGCGCGTTGGTGCGTAACCCGACTGAGTAATCCAGTCAGAGCCTACGAGCACCGACGCGCAACCCTCGTGCAGCATCCGCTGACGGGGGTTTTTTGTTGCCCGAGAACATCAGAACCCCCGCCGACCAAGACAAATCGAGGACTTGAGGACATCGTGAGCGCACCGACCACGCGGCCACCGCAACCGGCCCAGCGTGCCAATGGCACGCCCGCAGGCCCGAACACGCCGGCCCCGCAGCCCAAACGGGTTGCCCCGGAACGGATGACCGGTGCAAAGGCCGTGATCCGCTCGCTCGAAGAACTCGACGTCGACGTCATCTTCGGCATCCCGGGCGGCGCCGTACTGCCGGTCTACGACCCGCTGTTCGACTCGCAGAAGCTGCGGCACGTGCTGGTGCGCCACGAACAGGGCGCCGGGCATGCCGCCAGCGGGTACGCACACGCCACCGGGAAGGTGGGCGTGATGATGGCCACCTCGGGTCCTGGCGCCACCAACCTCGTCACCCCGCTGGCCGACGCCCAGATGGACTCGATCCCGGTCGTCGCGATCACCGGACAGGTCGGTCGTGCCCTGATCGGCACCGACGCCTTCCAGGAAGCCGACATCTCCGGCATCACCATGCCGATCACGAAGCACAACTTCCTCGTCCGCAATGGTGACGAGATCGCCCAGGTGATGGCCGAGGCCTTCCACATCGCCCGCAGTGGTCGTCCCGGCGCAGTTCTCGTTGACGTCCCGAAGGACGTGCTGCAGGGTGAGTGCACCTTCAGCTGGCCGCCGAAGATCGACCTCCCCGGCTACAAGCCGAACACGAAGCCGCACAGCAGGCAGGTGCGCGAGGCCGCCAAGCTCATCGCGGCTGCACGCAAGCCGGTGCTGTACGTGGGTGGCGGCGTCATCCGCGGTGAGGCGACCGAGCAGCTGTTGGAGCTGGCCGACCTGACGGGCATCCCGGTCGTGACCACGCTGATGGCCCGCGGCGCCTTCCCCGACAGCCACCCGCAGAGCCTCGGCATGCCGGGAATGCACGGCACCGTCGCGGCGGTGGGCGCGTTGCAGAAGAGCGACCTGCTGATCGCGCTCGGCACGCGTTTCGACGACCGGGTGACGGGCAAGCTCGACTCGTTCGCTCCGGATGCCAAGGTGATCCACGCCGACATCGACCCGGCGGAGATCGGCAAGAACCGCAACGCCGACGTGCCGATCGTGGGTGACGTCAAGAACGTGATCACCGATCTGCTCGAGGTCCTGCGCCGGGATTCCGGAGGGCAGGAGCGAAGCGATCGGGGGAGTGGTTCCGGAGGGCAGGAGCGAAGCGACCGGGGCGGTGGTCAGGTGGCTGCCGCCAGGTCGAACCTGGACAACTGGTGGGAGTACCTGCGCAGCGTGCAGGCCACCTATCCGTTGAGCTATGGCCCTCAGAGCGACGGCAGCCTGAGCCCCGAGTACGTCATCGAGACGCTGGGCCGCATCGCGGGCCCGGACGCGGTGTACGTGGCAGGCGTTGGGCAGCACCAGATGTGGGCCGCTCAGTTCATCAAGTACGAGAACCCCAAGACGTGGCTGAACTCCGGTGGCCTCGGCACCATGGGTTACGCGGTGCCCGCAGCGATGGGCGCCAAGTTCGGCCGCCCCGAGGCCGAGGTGTGGGCCATCGACGGCGACGGCTGCTTCCAGATGACCAACCAGGAGCTGGCCACCTGCGCCGTCGAGGGCGCGCCCATCAAGGTCGCCGTCATCAACAACGGAAACCTCGGCATGGTGCGGCAGTGGCAGACCCTCTTCTACGAGGGCCGCTATTCGCAGACCGGCCTGTCGACGCACGATCGTCGCATCCCGGACTTCCTCAAGCTGGCCGAGGCCCTGGGTTGTGTCGGATTGCGTTGCGAGCGAGCCGAAGACGTCGAG
>NZ_JBOGDD010000437.1:0-2937 GCF_050701675.1 Mycobacterium sp.
GTGTGGAGTAGCCGAGGTCAGAATGTCGGCGCGGTCGGCGAACGGCACCAGCAGCTCGCCCCAGTGCCCCAGGATGATCTGCAGTTCCGGATGACGATCGAACGTGCCCGCCAGGATGAGCCGCAGAGTGGCCAGGCCCGCGTCGGCGTGCCATCCCCATCCTCCGGTGGACAGGACCAGGTTCGTCCAGTCGTCGAATCCGCTGAAGCTGGCGTCGCGGACCGCCCGGGGCGGCAGCATCGGGTGGACGTAGAGCGGTACCCGCAGTTCGGCAGCGGCCTCGAACACGGGTCGAAACCGGTCGTGGTCGAGGTACGTCTCGCCGGTGCGTGGGAACAGGAGCGCGCCGACGTGGTGCAACTCGGTCACGCAGCGTTCCAGCTCTCGAGCCGCGGCCTCCGGGTCGGGCGTTGGCAGTGTGGCGAACGCCGCGAAGCGGTCGGGTTGGCGCCGGACCGCGTCGGCGAGAAAGTCATTCGCATCGCGGGCCAGCGGCACGGCCTCCTCGGGGGGCAACGACTGGGTGCCGGGTGTCGTGATGGAGAGGACCTGAAGGTCAACGCCTGCGGCATCCATGCGTGCCAGCCGTTCGGCGCCGACGTCGCGTAGGCGTCGATCGGTGTCCTCCTGACTGCTCATCATGGTGACGGTGTCGTCCCCGCCGAGCTTCAACAGGGCGTCGCGCAACTCGGCCGTCCAGGCGTGCTCCTCGACACCGATCACTCTCTGCACTGGCGGTTCTTGATCGGACACGTGCCGTACTCCTGTCCATCGGGTGAAGCGTCATGGTGTGAGTCGCCTGGTGGGACTGGCCCCGCTCTGACATCATGAAGTAAGCGGGACACCGTCCCGATTCACGATACGGGACACTGTACCGGTTAGCCATGTCGACGACGAAGGGGCGATTCAGTGGACGACGGTGATCGCGGCGACGTGCAGCCAGCACGGCCCAAACGGGCGGACGCCAGGCGCAACGAACAGACTCTGCTCGACGCGGCCGCCGCCGTCTTCGTCACCTCGGGCGTCGAGGCGCCGATACGGGACATCGCGGCCAAGGCCGGCGTCGGGACGGCCACGATCTACCGCCACTTCCCCACCCGAGCGGATCTCGTCGTCGCCGTGTACCGGCATCAGGTCGAGGCCTGCGCCGAGGCCGGACCGACTCTGCTGACCACTAGCGCGACTCCGTATGCCGCACTACGGCAGTGGATCAACCTCTTCGTCGACTTCGTGGTCACCAAGCAGGGACTCGCAGCCGTACTGCAGTCCGGCGACGCCCGCTTCGAACCCCTACACTCCTACTTCCTCGACCGGCTGGTGCCCGTGTGCGCCCAATTGCTGGACGCTGCCGCAACTTCCGGTGAGATCCGCTCCGACCTGGGGGCGTACGCGATCATGCGCGGCGTCGGGAGCCTCTGCGGCGGCGGCGGCCGCGATCCCCGATACGACGCGCGTCAACTGGTCGAGGTCCTGATCGCGGGACTCCGGCGCTCGCGCTGACTCACGAGCGAGCCACCGCGCCCCTTACCGCGACACGGAGCGGGAGTCAGCGACGTCCTTGGTTCAGACGTCCTACCCATCGCCCCGATAGCGGTCCAAGCGATCGTGCTCAGGCGACCATGTCTGCATGGCGAGGTCATGCAGACGCTCTGCAAACGCTGCTTGTTGCTCAGGCGTCGGCGGGTGCTGATCCTCGACCGAGGGGAGTCTGTTCTCAGCTGCCGGTGTACCGAGCATTGCGATCGCCATGTCCAGCATCCCCGGAACGTAGATGTTGAGCACCTTGGCGGTGTCGCTTTGGACGACGAAGGCGTGGGGCGTCCCGGCGGGGATCCGCACGAGCTGACCCCCCGTGGCAACGATGACCTCATCGCCAAGCTGTAGCGCCATCTCGCCGTCCAATATGTAGAAGACCTCGTCACCGTGGTCGTGGACGTGAAGGGGCGGACCCGACTTGGCAGGCATCAGCTGTTCCATGAGCGAGTAGGCGCCCTTTGTCTGCTCGGTACTCACCAAGGGCGACCAGAGGATGTCTAGCATCCAGTAATTGGCCACCGTCTCGGTGCTCACAACCAAACCCGTTGTGTCATCTCCGAAGTCGACCATTGGCACTTCTCCCGTCGCCTCGACGTTCTCGCTGCGCGATCCGCACACGAATCGTCACAGTCGGAAATGCTTTGCACAGAGCATTTTACACGTGAAGGTCAGTCATTCTTGCTGGCGAACCAAGCCGGATGGCGTCGGTTCTCGGCACTCAAGAGTCGAACCCTCGGCCGGATTGGTGTCGGCGCGACGGGGGGCCATGGCCAAGGTGAGCGACAGTCGCGTCGCCG
This sequence comes from Mycobacterium sp., assembly GCF_050701675.1. Taxonomy (GTDB): domain Bacteria; phylum Actinomycetota; class Actinomycetes; order Mycobacteriales; family Mycobacteriaceae; genus Mycobacterium. The sequence continues at coordinate 2,334 of NZ_JBOGDD010000437.1, forward strand.
TCGAGGTGGCGCGCGACGCGATCCAGGTCCATTACGGCGAAATCAACGGCCCTGCCGGAGAGGAAGACCACGGGCGATCGTGGCGCAAGCAGCGTCCATACGGGCCTACGTACGCCGTGGGAGTTCGAAGAAATCCCGCGCGTCCCAGTAGTCGCGCCAGTAGCCGATGCGTCCGTCGCCGTCGAGGCGCATCACCCCGGCCACCGGTAACGAGAGAAAGCGCTTGCCCTGAGAATCCACGAGGTGGTCGATGCGCTCGCTGTAGACGACCCCATCCGACTCTCCGAGCGCAAGCAGGTCCACCTCGATCGCGTTGAGGTCGTAGCCGTTCTGAAAGTCCTCGAGGAGACCAACGGCTTCCTCCCCGCCGTGCGTCGTCGGGATGGGTGGAGGTCCGGCGATCCATTCCCCTCGGTCGCCGAGCGCTGTGCGGTAGGCCGCGCACATGTCGTCGAAGCCGCGAGCCCACCGCCCGAAGAAGACCTCGATGTCCTGTTTGGCGTTGAATGTCATCGGGAGCCCAGCGGCTCGGCGAATGCGCCCACCACGGCGGTGAGCACCCAACTGCCGTAGGTCAAGATCGTCTGCGTCGTGAGGTTGAGGT
>NZ_JBOGDD010000438.1:0-3248 GCF_050701675.1 Mycobacterium sp.
TCGCGAACGTAGGCGGGCGCTAAGTCCATCGATTCGAGAATTTGTCGCATCCCCGGTCGTAGCCGACGCCGGACCGGTCCTAGCGGCCCCGCCGTTACTGCGGACCCAGCGAGCGTGACGAGGTGGCGTCGTTCGAGATCGTCGAGACGCAGCGCCTCAGCCAGCGCGTGCAGTACCTGTTCGGAGATCTGCCGCGCGCGGCCCTGTTCGAGTTTCGCGTAATAGTCCGCGCTCACGCCAGCCAACGCCGCCACCTCGGCTCTCCTTAGCCCCTTGACCCGGCGGCCCTCGGCGGCCCACGGCAGACCGACGTCGTCGGGTGTCAGTGCGGTGCGTCGCGACCTCAGGAAGTTGGCGAGCTCGGTGTTGACGGTCATGCTCTGATCATCGTCGCTCAGGCACCCCGATCAAGAACCAAGGTGGTCACAGCAGAACCTGTTAACCCGTCGATCACGGGGCCTGTCCGGAACACCATGGATGCATGACTACGACCACGCAAACCACACACACTTGGTTCATCACCGGCGCATCGCGAGGCTTTGGACTGCTCGTTGCTCAGGAAGCGCTGCGGCGCGGTGATCAGGTGATTGCCACAGCCCGAAAGACCGACGGACTGACTGAGCGACTCGGCGGCAACTCCCAAAATGCCCTGGCAGTCGCCGTCGACGTCATCGACCCGAATAGTATCGCCGCCGCAGTAGCCGAGGGACTTTCCAGATTCGGCCGCATCGACGTCTTGATGAACAACGCGGGCCATGGACTACTCGGCGCGGTCGAGGAAGTCAGCGACGCGGCAGCACGCGCGGTGTTCGACGTCAACGTGTTCGGGTTGCTCAACGTCACCCGGGCGGTGCTACCGACGATGCGAGCACAACACTCCGGCACCATCTTGAACTTGAGTTCCGTTGCAGGCCAGTCAGCGTCGCCGGGTTGGGGTATCTACGCCGCAACCAAGCACGCGGTCGAAGCGATCAATGTTGCGCTTCACGCCGAACTAGCACCGCTGGGCATTCGCGTCACCGCGATTGAGCCGGGGCCATTCCGGACAGACTTTTTAGACAGCAGCAGCCTGCTCACCGAAGGATCTGCCATCACCGACTACGGCCCGACGGCAGGAAACGCCCGCCGCTGGGCGCAAGACACCAACCACGCACAGCTGGGTGACCCGGCAAAGGCTGCCTCCATCATGGTCGACCTCGCCCACCACGACGGCCCGCCGTTGCGACTCCCGTTGGGTTCGGACTGCGTTGCGCGTATCGAAGACGTGCTCACCGAGCAGCACAGGGAACTCGATGAATGGAGATTAGTGTCGTTGTCTACAGACCACAGCGGCTGATGTGCCTGCAACCAGGCGTCCTTGGAGGACACTCCGCGAGGGGCTGTTGGCCTTCACACTGGGTGGCACCGGCCGACCCCGAATTCGGCCTGTTGCGCACTGACCATGACGGGTCTAGCTGGTCTGAGGCACGCGTTTGCACAACGGATCTGGCGGCCCGGCCGAGGTCTTCGACACTGCTGCAGGCGGTATCGAGCGCGGCCAGCAGCGCCAACACCTGAACTCCCATCGCGTTCTCCACCAGAACTGGTTGCCTCAACTGAAGTTTCCGCAAATCAGGTTTGATTGCGGCGGCCGCCTGCTCGATGTCGCGGCTGCGCCCACACGCCGCAGGGCCGCGGCGATTCGTGTCACCGACAACTTGGCCGTAGCGGCCGGCGTGGGTCCGATCGCCAGGACTGCACGGGCCTCCGGGCTGGCGATCCCGAGCGGGAATCGGCTGACGATGATGGCCAGGAAGGTCGGGAAGAACTCGCGCAGGACCGAGCGGAGTTCGTTGTGCGCCTTGGTACGTCGCCAGATCGCGTCCTGATGAGCGCGGGCCAGCACCGCGATGGCCCGACCGGAATCGGCTCGTCGGCGCTCTCGCCGGCGGCGGCGAGCAGCTCAATCAGCTCGGCGAACCAGTGGGATCGTCGGTGATACGTTGCTTGGCGGTCAGTTGGCCGTTCTCGTCGACGATGGCGACGTCGTGGTGCGCTTCGGCCCAGTCGATGCCGCAGAAGAGTTTCATGGTGTCGTTTCCTCCTGTCGTTGGCGGGTTGTGTGTGGTTCACCAACCCGAGTCGGGACGCGCAGCGCTCTACTTACGAGGCTCGATGGACTCCCCTCCGATGAGCTGTTCGCGACCCCAGCGCCCCGCACGGCGCCGGTCTTCGATAAGAGCTCTCGGCTCAAGAAAGTTAAGGCGTTGCATCCGTGCGGGCGGGCAAGAACCACGTGGCCAATCCCACCGATTTATGACCCCGCAACCCTGGCGCGACACGCTCGACCTCTAGACAGGACTCCAGGTCCAGAAACGAGATAGGCATTTGCCGACGGCCAGGGCCGCAAGGTGAACCACCGCCGCCATCCTCACCACGCCGGTCTCATGAGAGGCCTCCACAACCAGGTTGGTTACAGGCGTTCGCGAAGACATCAGCGAGGGTACAGAAGTAAGTAGAAACGGGGTTGATCGTTTCCTGTCTCGGATCCCTACTAGCGTGAGTCTCGTGAATTGGGCAACTTACGGTGCTTTCGTACTCTTCGTTTCCGTGATCATCCTCATTCCCGGCCCCGACGTCGCTGTCGCTGTGAAGAACGCGCTCATGGGTGGACGCCGCCAGGGCGTCGCCGCGGTCATCGGTATTGGGATCGCCAGTCTGCTGCAGAGCACCGCTGCGGTCACTGGGCTGTCCGTGCTGATCACGACCGCCGAGCCAGCGTTTCTGACCGTCAAATGGGTGGGCGCGGCGTACCTGTGTTTTTTAGCGGCTCAGGCCTGGCGTAGTGCCTGGCGTGGTCGCTATCCTGAAGTCGTCACCGACGAGACGGTCCGGCCCGCTGTGTCCGTCGGGCTGCGCCAAGGATTCCTCTGCAACATCACCAATCCCAAGATCATCGCCTTCAACCTCGCAGTGTTCCCGCAGTTCCTCGGAACCCACCCGACGCCGCTGATCGCCACGCTGTATGCGGTCAGCCTGCCGGCGTTGGGCTCGCTGTACCTCGCTGTGTTGATCGTGGGTGTCGATCGTGCCCGGGCGGTGTTCTCCAAGAGACCGGTGCGCAGGGTGATGGACGCGGTCACTGGTGTAGCGCTGCTCGGTTTCGGGGCACGCCTCGCCGCCTCGTAGCCCCAAGTCGCGGTGTCTCGCTTCTCGTCTCATTCCATGCGTCTCGGGTCCGGACAGTCGGGTGCTAGGTCAGCCAGCCC
>NZ_JBOGDD010000439.1:0-1625 GCF_050701675.1 Mycobacterium sp.
GAGTTCCCGTCCCCGTCGGCTGACACTCCAAGTACCCGGGACCCGAAGTATCCGGGACCCGCGTTCCCACCTAATTCCCGTAGACTCCTCATCGGTCAGATGGCGATGAGGAGGCTGCGATGTTGCGACCACGACGTTTCGAGATGGAGATCGATCCCGGTCCGGTCCAGATCCAGGCGCGCAGGGTGCACTTCGACGTCGCGGACGTCCCGCTGCACTGGATTCCCGGTCACCCCGTGGCCTCCAACGTCGTCAGCCTGCTGAACGTCGTGCTCCCTGCGGCGGAGCGCTGGTTCGTCGCCGCCTATGACGAGGCGCTGCCGCTGGTGAAGGACCCCAAGTTGGCCGAGGACATGCGCGGGTTCATCGGCCAGGAGGCCACGCACGCCGACGTCCACGACAAGGTGCTCAACGAGTACCTGGTCACCCATGGCGTCGACGTCAAACCGATCCTCGATCAGATCGAGTACGTCTTCGAGAAGGTCCTGGCGCCCAACCCGTCCATCACCGACCCCAGGCGCAAGCTGAACCACCTGTGTGACCGGCTGTGGTTGATCGCTGCCATCGAGCACTACACGGCCCTGCTCGGCGACTTCTCGCTGAACTGCGCGTGGGATGACCACGACGCCAACCCCACGATCGTGGACCTGTTCCGCTGGCACGGCAGTGAGGAGGTCGAGCACCGCAACGTCGCGCATGACGTCGCCTCGTACTTCCACGACAGCTACCTCGACCGCATCCGCGCGATGATGATCGCCGTTGCCATGATCTTCGCGTTCTTCCAGCGCGGCGCCTGGTACCTGTCCAAGACCGATCCTGCCCTCGACGTGGGGTGGTTCCAGATGCAGCGCCTCCGGATGCGCGACTCCAAGCTCGGGCTCCTTCCGGAGTACCGAAAGTTGTTCGGGTCCAACACATTCATGTACTTCCGGCCCGGGTTCTCCCCGGAGGAGATGGGGTCGACGGCGCAAGCCGTGGCGTACCTGGCGAGCTCCCCCGCGGCCCGCGCGGCGCATCTGTGATGTTCACGCGCTTTCGGGAGACGCCGCCGAGCGCATTCGGGCGGTCCCGCCACGATCTCGTGGTCGGCGTCGCCGCCACGGTGCTGACGGGGTACTTCAACCTGTCGGGTGCCCTCCACAGGGTGGCGCCGCTGCCCGGCGTGGAGCGCCGTTTCCCGCTCGTCGTCGCCGACCGTCAGGTCGTCGCTCGGGATCAGGACGTCATCGCGCTGACGTTGCGCGCACCGGATCGCGGGAAGCTGCCGCGCTGGCATCCCGGCGCCCACCTCGACGTTCACCTGCCCAGTGGCCTGGTGCGGCAGTACTCGCTGTGCGGCGATCCCGGCATCGTCGACTCCTACCGAATCGCGGTGCGCCGCATACCAGGTGGCGGCGGAGGGTCGGTCGAAGTCCACGACGCGCTCATCGTCGGTGCGTCCATCACGACCAGCGGACCCCGCAACGCGTTCCCACTCACCGTGCCTGGCTACGGCTCGCCAGCCCAGCGTTTGCGGTTCATCGCGGGCGGCATCGGCATCACGCCGATCCTCCCGATGCTGGCGCAGGCGGAATGCCTCGGCGTGCACTGGTCGATGATGTATGCGGGCCGCAGCCGCGACACCC
>NZ_JBOGDD010000440.1:0-15188 GCF_050701675.1 Mycobacterium sp.
GCACCGGGATCAGGTCCTTGCCGCCGCGGCCGGTGCGCACCGGCGCCGCCGCCCGCACGGCGAGGGGCAGTGCGACCAGGCCGACCGCACACCAGGGCGTCGCGCGCATCAGCACCAGCGTCAGCACGAACGCCAGCGCCACCAACACCTGGAAGAGCACGCGGGTGCGCGCATCGCCGAGGCGCACCGCCAGCGTGATCTTGCCGGAGTCCTCGTCGGTCGGGATGTCGCGGAGGTTGTTGGCCACCAGGACGGCCGACGACAGCGCACCCGTCGCGACCGCGAGCGCGGCGCCGACCCAGTCCACCCGCAGGGCCTGGGTGTACTGGGTGCCGAGCACGGCGACGAGGCCGAAGAACACGAACACGGCGACCTCGCCGAGCCCGATGTAGCCGTAGGGCTTGGAACCGCCGGTGTAGAGCCAGGCGCCCGCGATACACGCCACCCCGATGGCGATGAGCCACGGTTCGCTGGCGATCGCCAGTGCCAGGCCCGCGATGGCTCCGACGCCGAGGCTGATCGCGGCCGCCGTCGCGACGGCCCGCGGTGACGCCAGCCGGGACCCGACCAGCCGCAGCGGTCCGGCCCGCACGTCGTCGGTGCCGCGGATGCCGTCGGAGTAGTCGTTGGCGTAGTTGACGCCGACGATCAGGGCTAGCGACACGATCAACGCCAGCAGTGCCTTCCACCACACGGCATCGCCGAGCCAGGCCGCTGCCCCGGTCCCCGCGAGGACTGGGGCGACGGCGTTGGGCAACGTCCGTGGACGGGCGCCCTCGACCCACTGCGTGAAACTGGCCACGCCGGTCATCGTTTCATGGAAGAGGTCGCACGGGATGCCTCAGTGGCCCACGCCGAGCAGGCTGGCGACCAGGTTGATGGTGATCGCCAGGATGATCGCGCCAAGCAGGAACGACAGCAGCGCGTGGCGCAACGCCGCCATCCGCACCGGCCGGTCGATCAAATCGGTGTCCGACACCTGGTAGGTCATCCCCAACGTGAAGGCCAGGTACGCGAAGTCGCCGAAGTCGGGCAGGTAGTCGTCGCCCTGGTTGAAGTCGATCCCGCCGGGCCCGGCGCCTCCGTAGAACAGCCGGGCGTATCTGAGCATGTACACGGTGTGCACCGTGAACCACGCCGCCACCACGCTCAACGCGCCGACGACGGCTGCGGCGACGTCACCTCCCGTCGCGCCTGCGACCAGCAGGTAGCCCACCCCGCCCAGGCTCGCCACGCTGGCCACCAGCACCGCGATGTCGAGGATCCATGGCGTGGAGTCGTCGTCCCGGTACTTCGTCGAGTGGGTGCGCGTGGCCGCGGAGTCCAGACCCGCGACGATCATCCAGGTCCAGGACAGGTAGACGAGCGCCGCGACGATCCACCCGGTGGCCGGTGCGTACGGCCAACCGACGGTGAACCCGACGACGACTGCGGCCGCGATGCCGACGGGCGCCGCAAGGCCGACTCGGACGCCGATCGGTACGTCGGGAAGTGCCATCGCCGGAGTCAAGCACAACCGGCTGTGCGCGACCGGCGTTCGGGTGGCACGCGTCGAGCGCCGCCGGTCGGGTGGCCGTTGCGAGCATGCACGACAATGGACTCATGCTCGGCGTGATCGGTGGTAGCGGCTTCTATACGTTCTTCGGCCCGGATGCGCGCAGCATCAGCGTCGACACCCCGTACGGCGCACCGAGCGGCGCCATCACGGTCGGCACGGTCGGTGAGCACGAGGTCGCCTTCCTCCCCAGGCACGGCGCCAACCACGAGTTCTCCCCGCACACCGTGCCGTATCGCGCGAACATGTGGGCGCTGCGGGCCCTCGGCGTGCGACGGATCTTCGCCCCATGCGCGGTCGGCAGCCTGACGCCCGAACTGGGGCCGGGCTCGATGGTGGTGCCCGACCAACTCGTCGACCGCACCAGCGCCAGGTCGGACACCTACTTCGAATCCGGCGGCATCCACGTCGGGTTCGCCGATCCGTACTGCCCGGAGTTGCGCGCTGCGGCCGCCGATCTGCCCGGCGTCGTCGACGGAGGCACCATGGTGGTGATCCAGGGGCCCCGCTTCTCGACGCGCGCGGAGAGCCGTTGGTTCGCCGCCCAGGGCTTCACGCTGGTCAACATGACGGGCTACCCGGAGGCGGTGCTCGCCCGTGAACTCGAAATGTGTTATGCGGCAATCGCCTTGGTGACCGACCTGGATGCAGGCATCGACTCCGGAACGGCGGTCAAGGCCGTCGACGTCTTCGCGGAGTTCGAGAAGAACATGGGGCCCTTCAAGAAGCTCGTCCACGAGGCCATAGCTGGGGTGGCGCAGGTCCGCACCTGCACGCATTGCCTTCCGCACGAGGGTGTCGCCCTTCCGATCGACCTGCCGTGAGAGTTCTCGTCACGGGTGCCGCCGGTTTCATCGGCACCCGGGTGTGCGCTGCGCTGACCGGCGCCGGCCACGAGGTGGTCGCCATCGACGCGATGCTCAATGCCGCGCACGGCGACGCCATCACACCTCCCGACGGTGTGCTCGCGGTCGACATCAGGGATGCCTCTGGCTTGGCTTCGCTGCTGGGAGGCGTCGACGTGGTGTGTCATCAGGCGGCGGTGGTCGGCGCGGGGGTCGATGCTTCCGATGCCCCGAACTACGGCAGCCACAACGACTTCGGCACGACGGTGTTGCTCGCCGAGATGTACGCCGCTGGCTGCCGACGGCTGGTGCTGGCGTCGTCGATGGTGGTGTACGGCCAGGGCGGCTTCGACTGCCCGGTGCACGGGCCGGTCGATCCGCTGCCGAGGACGCGGGTGGACCTGGACGCAGGCGTCTTCGAGCACCGCTGCCCGGTCGGCGGCGAGGAGTTGCAGTGGCGGTTGGTGGGGGAGGATGCGCCGTTGCGGCCGCGCAGTCTCTACGCCGCGAGCAAGACCGCGCAGGAGCACTACGCGCTGGCCTGGAGTGAGGCGACCGGCGGCTCGGTGGTGGCGCTGCGCTACCACAACGTCTACGGCCCACTGATGCCGCGGGACACCCCCTACTCAGGGGTGGCGGCCATCTTCCGGTCGGCGATCGAAAGAGGAGAGCCGCCAAGGGTTTTCGAGGACGGCGGTCAGATGCGCGACTTCGTCCACGTCGACGACGTGGCGGCCTGCAACGCGCTGGCGGTCACCGCCGACACCGGGGGTTTCGCGGCGTTCAACGTGTGTTCGGGCCGGCCCATCTCGATCATGGAGGTCGCGACGCAGATCTGCGAGGCCCGCGGCGGGCTGCCGCCCGTCGTCACCGGCCAGTACCGCAGCGGCGACGTCCGCCACATCGTCGCGGATCCCGCCGCAGCCGCCGAGGTGCTCGGCTTCCGGGCGGCCATCGATCCGTCCATTGGGCTCAGGGAGTTCGCGTTCGCGCCGTTGCGCGGCTGACCATACTGGCACTGGGGCGAGCGAAGCGACGGGAGAATATCGGGTGAGTACACCAGCGATCTGTGAACGGTTCGGCATCGACTTCCCGCTGTTCGCCTTCAGCCACTGCCGCGACGTGGTCGCCGCCGTCACCAATGCGGGCGGCTTCGGCGTGCTCGGCGCCACGGCGTACACCCCCGAGCAGCTCGATCGGGAGCTGACGTGGATCGACGAGCACGTGCACGGCAAGCCGTACGGCGCCGACATCATCGTGCCCGCGAAGTTCGAGGGCAAGGGCGAGAACCTGTCCCGTACACAGCTGGTCGACAGGATCCCCGACGAATACCGGGACTTCGTCGGCCGGCTGCTGAACGAGCACGGCATCGAGGCCGAGTCGACGCCGCGGATCGGTGGCTCGGCGCTGACCGGTGACACGGGCAGGGAGTTGTTGGACGTGGCGATGGGTCACCCGATCAAGTTGATCGCCAACGCCCTCGGCGTGCCGCCCGACTACATGATCGAGGCGGGCCGCGAGCGCGGCGTACCCGTCGCCGCCCTGGTCGGGGCCAAGGAGCACGCGGTCAAGCAGGTGGCCGCAGGTGTCGATCTGATCGTCGCGCAGGGCACGGAGGCGGGCGGGCACTGCGGCGAGGTGACCACGCTGGTGCTCATTCCCGAGGTGTTGGACGCGATAGACGGCGCAGTTCCCGTGCTCGCCGCGGGCGGGATCGTGACGGGCAGACAGATGGCCGCGGCCGTCGCGATGGGCGCCGACGGCGCGTGGACCGGCTCGGTGTGGTTGACCACCGAGGAGGCCGAGACCGCGCCGCACACCGTTCAGAAGATGCTCGCGGCCACGTCGCGCGACACCGTTCGGTCGGCTGGGCGCACGGGAAAGCCGTCACGCCAACTCGTCTCGGACTGGACCGACGCCTGGCTGCCGCACGCCGGAGGTCAGCAGCCGTTGCCATTGCCGCTGCAGTCGATGCTGTGCGAGCCGGTGCTGCGCCGCATCGACGCGCTCGCCGAGGGCGGCCACCAGGGGGCTCGGGAGCTGGCGACGTACTTCGTCGGCCAGGGCGTCGGGTTGATGAACAAGGTGAAACCGGCGCGCGACGTGGTCCTCGAGTTCATCGAGGACTACCTCGCCGCCGCGCAGCGGCTGGGAAACTCGTTGCCGGAGTGAGCCAGTTCCCGCCGAACGTGGGTTACCCCCACGCAAAAGTGCGGAACACCGTGCCAAAAGTCCACAGTCGGCGGGAGAACGAAGGGAACTATTCCTCGCCGGCGAGGGGCAGACGCACCTCGAAGCGGGCGCCGGTCCCCAGGTTGTACGCCGACACCGTGCCGTGGTGGGCCTGTACCAACCCCGCCGCGATGGCCAGACCCAACCCGGATCCGCTTGGCAGCGAGGAGTCTTCGCGCGGCACCCGGCCGTTGGATCCTCGGTAGGCGACGTCGAAGACACGGGCCAGATCGGCCTCGTTGATGCCGACTCCGGTGTCGTCGACGCGGGCCCAGGCCCCGTGCCCGTCGGAGCCGATCGTCAGCTCGACGGTGCCGCCCTCCGGGGTGTGGGCGATGGCATTGGCGACGAGGTTGGACAGCACCCGCACCAGGGCGCGGTCACTGCCGATCACGCCGACGGGGTTGGGGGGCACCTTGGCGCGAAGGGCGACGCCCGACCGCTCCGCGGCGATGCGGTGCGCGGCGACCACGTCGTCGACGACCTCGTCCAGTGCCACCTTGTCGAAGGCGGGCTGAACGGCGCCCGCGTTGATCTTCGACATCTCGAACAGGTCGTCGACCATCTCCGAGAGCCGGATGCTCTCGTGCTCGATGTGCTTGGCGTGCGAGCGGACCTCGTCGTCTTCGACCAGGCCGTCGGCGATCGCCTCGGCGACCGCGCGGATGCCGGCAAGTGGCGTGCGCAGGTCGTGGCTGACGAACGCGACGAGCTGGCGGCGCGACTGTTCGGCGATGTTCTCGGACTCGCGGATCTGCTGCTCCCACACCGTGCGCCTGGCCTGATAGCGGGCGAGCATGATCGCGGCAGGGATGGTCACCACCGAGACGATGACCAGGACGATGGCGATGTCCTCGAACCGGGCCGACAGCATGAACCCGCTGGCGCCGAATATCCCGGTGAACGTGGCCACTGTCGGGATCAGGACGAGTACGACCATGCTGAGCGTGAGCGACCACGACCGGGCCAGTCGGATCACGATGGCGCCTGCCACCACGACCGGCACCGAGCACGCCAGCGCGAAGCCGACGATCTCCCAGATGTCAGTCGGCATACCGCTCCTCGCTCCACATGTAGCCACGGCCCCAGACGGTCTGGACCCGATGCTGGTCACCGAGCTTCGACCGCAGCCTCTTGACGTGCACGGTGACGGTGGAGAGGTCGCCGAAGTCCCACTGCCACACCTGTTTCAGTAGTTCTTCGCGGCTGAAGACGACGCCGGTGTGGGTCAGGAAGAACAGGAGGAGGTCGAATTCGCGGTTGGTCAGGCTGATCGGCTGGCCATTGATGGTCACCGACCGCGCGGCCGCCGAGACCGTCATGTCCGCCACCGTCACGACGATGGGCGGCGCACCGACCATGGGCGGCGTGCGCCGCAGGACCGAGCGGACCCGCAGCGCCAACTCGCGCGGGCTGAACGGCTTGACGACGTAGTCGTCCGCGCCCGCCTCGAGACCCGCGATGCGGTCGTCCTCCTCGCCGAGGGCGGTCAGCAGGATCACCGGTATCGCGTAGCCACCGCGTTCGCGCAGCGCGCGGCAGAGAGTCAGACCGTCGGGACCAGGCATCATCACGTCGAGGACCGCAACGTCGATCTGTTCGGTCCCCAGCAGCCGAAGCGCCTGATTGCCGTCGCTCGCCACCGAGACGTCGAGGCCGTCGCGTTCCAGGTATCGGCGCACGACGTCGCGGACGACGTTGTCGTCGTCGGCGATCAGCACCCGGGTCACAACGGTCCAGACTAGTCGGCACCTTTCCAACCTGCGCCGACGTCACCGAATCGTCAGCGTTGCCGCCGTTTGGCACCCAGGATCGTTGGCTAATCTCGCTCCGTGGATCCAGGTCGAGTGACGGTGGTGCTGCCCTGTCTGAACGAGGCGGACTCCCTTCCCGGGGTGCTCGAACTGGTTCCCGACGGCTATCTGGCCCTGGTGGTGGACAACAACAGCACCGACGGCACCGCCGCGGTGGCCCGCCGCTGCGGAGCGCAGGTGGTGCAGGAGTCCCGGGCGGGGTACGGGGCTGCGGTGCACGCGGGAATGCTGGCGGCTTCGACACCGATCGTGGCGGTACTCGATGGCGACGGCTCGATGGATCCCCGCGAGCTGCCCAAGCTCGTCGACGAGGTGGAATGGGGCGCCGACATGGCCGTCGGTCGGCGACGGCCGCTGCCGGGCGTGCGCTGGCCGTGGCACGCGCGGCTCGGCAACCAGGTGGTTTGCTGGCGGCTGCGCACCAGGCACGGGATCGCGGTGCATGACATCGCGCCGATGCGGGTGGCGCATCGGGATGCCCTCGTCGGGCTTGGTGTAGAAGACCGCAGATCAGGGTATCCGCTGGAACTGCTGGTCCGGGCCGCTGCCGCGGGCTGGATCGTCTCTGAGCACGATATCGCCTATGGCTCCCGCACCGGCGGGAAGTCGAAGGTGAGCGGGTCGCTACGGGGGAGTTTCATTGCAGTACTGGACTTTTGGAGAGTGATCTCTTGACAGGGGAGTGTCCGGTGGCGGTGCTAGTGGTCGCGAAGGCCCCGGTGCCAGGCCTGGCGAAGACCCGACTCGCCGCCAGCATCGGCAAAGCCGCCGCGGCCGAGGTCGCCGCCGCCGCCCTGCTCGACACCCTCGACGCCGTCGCGGCGGCGCCCGTCGCCTCCCGCATCGTCGCCATGACCGGCGACCTCTCCGCCGCGAGCCGCAGTTCCGAGATCCGGACCCGGCTCGAGGACTTCACCGTCGTCGAGCAGCGCGGTGAGGACTTCGCCGACCGGCTCGCCAATGCCCACACCGATGCGTCGATCGCGTGCGGCGGCCTGCCCGTCTTGCAGATCGGCATGGACACCCCCCAGGTCACGGCGGATCTGCTCGCGGAGTGCGCTGGCGCGCTCGTCGGCGCCGACGCCGTGCTGGGCATGGCCAGTGACGGCGGTTGGTGGGTCTTGGGCGTCACCGCGCCAGAGGCCGCCGAATGTCTGCGAACCGTGCCCATGTCGACCGCGCAGACCGGAGCCGTAACGCTTGCGGCTCTCCGTGACACCGGGATGGACGTGGCATTGGTATCCGAGCTGGCCGACGTCGACACCGTCGACGACGTCGAAGAGGTCCGGCGTGCGTGTCTGCCGGACAGTCGATTTCGTCGGGTCACCCTGACGGTGGAGGTGTAATTTGCTGGGTAACCTGTACGACGAGGCTCTGACGGGCGAGCGATGTTGGATTCGCTATGACGACGGCAGCGTGCAGGGCCTGCCGGTGCACAGCTGGCTGCCGGGCGGTAGGCGTCTCGATCGGGCGTTCGACCAGGCGGTACTCGGGCTGTGCAACGGGCCGACGATCGATCTTGGTTGCGGCCCTGGACGTTTCGTCGCCCACCTGACCAAGCTCGGCATCCCGGCCCTCGGGGTGGACCAGTCGCAGACCGCCGTGGAGCTGGCCCGCCGCAGCGGTGCCCCGGCCCTGCGGCGCGACGTCTTCGAGCGGCTGCCGGGCACCGGCCGCTGGGGCACCGTACTTCTCGCCGACGGCAACGTCGGCCTCGGCGGCGATCCGACCCGCGTTCTCCGGCGAGCCGGCGAGCTGATGCGCTCGGGTGGGCACTGCGTCGCGGAGTTCGACCCGCTCATCAGCGGGGTCCACCAGCGCTGGGTGAGGCTGGAATCGGTGAAGACCGTCGGGCCGTGGTTTCAGTGGGCCTCGGTCGGCGCCGACTGCGCACGGCGTCTCGCCGCGGAGGTCGGCCTCGTCGTCGCGTCCGTGATTCCCGTTGGCGAACGCCTGTTGGCCTGCCTCTCCGCCACCTAACCCCGCGGCCCTCCCCGTCCCCCCGAGCGTGCGTGTCTGTACGCGACACGCCGCGCGGAATGTACGTCCGTGCACGCTCGCGCAGGAGGTGGCGACAGGTCGGCTACCAGTTCGTCAGGATCACACTGTTGAGCACCAGGGCTCCAATGACGTTGAGAGCCAGCCAGAAGCGGTGTGAACGCGGTGGCAGCAGCGCCCCGGCGGCCGTCAGCCAGACCGTATACGGCAGCCAGATCCGCTCGACCTCCGCCTTGCTCAGCATGCTGAGGTCCGCGCACACGATGGCCAGCAGCGCGGCGAGCACCACCAGATGCAGGCCGGACCGTTGCTTGATCGACGTGACGTCGAATGCCCGGGAGACACCCGCGACCGTGCCGAGCCCGACCGCACAGACCACCGACGCGAAGTTGGCCCACACCCAGTACTGGAACGGCCGATTCGCGGCGATGCCCTGCCAATAGCGTTCCTGCACCAGGGTGTAACCGTCGAACCACCAGAATCCCACCAGCGCGAAGACGCCGACGACGGCGAGTGCGACGAGTACCGCAGGAATGACCGCGCGCAGCGCGGAGCGGACGTCCTTCGCCGCGATCAGCACCGCTACCGCTGGCAGGGCGATGAGCCCGAGGCCGTAGTTGAGGAAGATCCCCCAACCCAGCAGCAGTCCCGCTGCGGCGCCCGCCACGATCGACAGCCGCCCGGTACCGCGCACGGCGAGAGCCAGCAGTGCCATACCCCAGGCGGCCACGCCCGCGAAGTAGCCGTCGGCCGAGACGGCAACCCAGATCGCCGTCGGCGCCACGGCGACGAAGGGCGCCGCCCGTCGCGCCAGGTCCTCGCCGGAGAGCGCGCGCACCGCGACGACGATCGCGGCGGCGGCACTCGAGCCGACGAGCAGGCACAGCAGGCCCGCCCACGCCCCGCCACTGAGGCCGATGCGGTCGAGCCACACGAACGTCAACAGGGCGCCAGGCGGATGTCCAGAGACGTGCGTGATCCACGAATGCGGTTGAAAGTCCAGGATTCTGGACGAGAACGTGCGCAGCGCCTCCGGAATGTCGGTGACCGACGGCACCTGGCGCAGGTACTCGTTGGTGGTCTGGAGACGTCGCGCGAACCCACGGGCCCAGCCGTCGATCATCGCCAGTGAGAAGGCCCACGCGCACGACGTAGCCCAGGCCGCCCATGGGACGGCACGCCACGGCAGTCGTTGGGCCAGCGCCGGACCCCACAGCGCTACCCCGAGACCGATCGCGATCGCCGGGACGGTGCCCCACCCCACATGGGCGTTCCACCACCCGAAGATCGGAGCCGCTGCGGCGAACGCCGCGATCTGCTTGGGGGTGCTGTTGATCAGCGGTGTGACGATTCCGAGGCCGAGGTGGGGGACGACGAACGCCGCGGCGACCAGCAGCACCGCCAGGCTGGCGACGATGATGTCACGCCCGGCGGTCTTCACGCCTACCCACCCTATGCGTCGTGCCCGCGGGCACGACGTGACATTTCGCTGACGGAGTCAGCCAGCGGCGGCGCGCAGCAACGTCAGCACGGCGTCGTCGAGGGCGGCAGCGACGGCGGACGCCTCGCTGCTCGCGTAGGGCGCTATCGCACTGGCGACCCGGTCGTAGGACAGCGTGGTCCCCGGATCTCGTTCGGCGACGAGGATGGTCACCGGTGCATACGACCCCGCGTCGGCCACCGTGGCCGTCATCTTGCTCATCGTGACCGGGTTGCCTGCGATGATCCGCAGCAGTCGGCGGCCGCGGTCGGGATCGCGGATCGTCAGTGCGGCGCCGAGGTCGAGGCTGAGGAATTCGATGAGACCGCTGCTGCCGGCCACCTCGGCGGCGATCGCCTCGAACTCGGCGGGGTCGCGTGCGGCACTCCACTTCTCGATGAGCCCGCCGAACTCGGGGACCCGCCCAAGGCCTGCGTACACCGCCGCCACCACGTCGTCGAAGGGCCTTTCGGTGGTCACCGTGACCCGGCGGACGGGCACCGTCGTCTCGGTGACGTCAGGCATCGCGCCACTTGACCATCTGCTCCACCGTGGTGAAGTCATAGCCGTCGGCATCGGGACGGATGTCGGTGGTGAACAGGGTGACGCCCGCCGCGCGGTAGATATCGGCGTCGGCAGGGTTCTCCCACACCGACGAGCGCTCGATGTCGGAGTCCTTGCGGCCGTTCGCCTCGGCCAGTTCGCCGACGAGCTTGCTGGCCTGGGTGAACTTGTCGATCGGCAGGTAGGCGTGCCAGATGTCGGCGTGCTTGGCCACCGCGGGGAGTGAGCGCTTGGCGCCGGAGCCGCCGATGAGGATGGGGATGTCGCGCACCGGTGGCGGATTGAGGTTGTTCAGCCTGCGTTCGACGCGATTCAATCCCTCGTCGAACAGGTCGAATCGGGACGTCCACGTGCCGTAGTCGTAACCGTATGTGGTGTAGTCCTTTTCGTACCATCCGGCACCGAGGCCGAGGATCACCCGGCCGCCGCTGATGTGGTCGACGGTGCGGGCCATGTCGGCCAGCAGGTCGGGGTTGCGGTAGCCGATGCCGGTGACCAGCAGGCCGATCTCGGCGCGTGTGGTGATCTCGGCCCACGACGCGAGCGCGGTCCAGCCCTCGAAGTTCACGAGGTCGGGCTGCTCCTCGGACAGTATCGGCTTGCCGTCGACGATGCCCTCCATCGCAATCGCGTGAAAGTGGTCGTAGCCGAAGATGACGTCAACGCCCGCGTCCTCCGCACGCAGGACGGCGTCGCGCCAGCTGCGGTAGTCGGGTGCGCCTCCCGGCTGCAGTTGGACGCTCACTCGGGTGGGACGGGTCATACGGTTCTCCTTGGGGACGGTTCAACCGGTCAACCAAGGACAAGACAACTTATTTAATGTTTATTCCAGAATGGCGTCGCAGGGGTTCCCGACCCGGTGGTGGGGTTGGGGCGGGCAGCAGCGGTTCGCGGGGTTTCAGTCGCACCGTGCGCGGCGCCTCGGTGCTCAATTCGAGGTCGACGCCCGCGTGGCGGATGGTCACGGTGCCATCGTCTACGCCGTCCCGCAGCGTGTAGACGACCTCGCGGTGGTCCACGTCGACGGTGATGCGAAAACCCCTCCACCGCAGCCGGAATCGCAGCCGGCTGATCTTCTCGGGCAGCTGCGGATCCAGCGCAAGGACGTTCTCGTCGTCGCGCAGACCGCCGAAGCCGGCCACCAGCGCCGTCCAGGCGCTTGCCAGGGAGGCCATGTGCAGGCCGTCGCGGGTGTTGTGGTGCAGGTCACGCAGATCGATCACAGCGGCCTCGTAGGCGTAGTCGTGGGCCAGCTCCAGGTGGCCCACCTCGGCGCACAGCACGGCCTGGGTGGCCGCCGAGAGCGACGAGTCGCGCACCATGCGCGGTTCGTAGTAGTCCACGTTGCGCGCCTTCTGCTCGCTGGTGAAGGCGTGGCCCTGCCAGTGCATGGCCAGGACGAGGTCCGCCTGCTTGATCACCTGGGCCGGGTACAGCCGCACGTAGGACTCGTGCAGGAGCAGGGGATAGGCGGTGTCGTCGGTGAAGTCCCACTCCCGCAGCGTGGTGAACCCCTCGCACTGCTCGTGCACGCCGAGGCCCTCGTCGAAGGGGAGGTTGGCCGCGTCGGCGGCGTCCCGCCAGGCCGCGGTCTCCTCGGTGTTCACGCCCATTGCGCGCGCCGCCTCGGGATGGCGCTCACACGCCGCCGCCGCGACCCGCAGGTTGTGGGCCGCCATGAGGTTGGTGAACACGTTGTCGCGCACCACGGCCGTGTACTCGTCGGGCCCCGTGACGCCGTCGATGTGCCACACGCCGTGGCGGTCGTGATGGCCGAGGGACTGCCACAGCCTCGCCGTCTCCACCAACACCTCCAACCCGCAGTCGGCCTCCAGCGAATGGTCGCCCGTGACGACGCGGTAGCGCTCGAAGGCGGCGGCGATGTCGGCGTTGACGTGCCAGGCGGCGGTGCCCGCGGGCCAGTACGCCGAGCACTCCTGCCCGCCGATGGTCCGCCAGGCGAAGCTGGCGCCCGCCAGGTCGAGCTCCGTGGCCCGTTGTCGCGCCATGTCGAGGGTCGACGCGCGCCAGCGCAGCGCGTCGGCGGCGGCCTGGGGGTGGGTGTAGGTGAGTACGGGCAGCACGAATCCCTCGGTGTCCCAGAAGGCGTGTCCGTCGTAACCGGTGCCGGTGAGCCCCTTGCCGGCGATGGCGCGTCGCTCGGCGCGGGCGCTGGCCTGAAGCATGTGGAACAGCCCGAAGCGCACCGCCTGCTGAGAGTCGGGATCGCCCTCCACCTCGACGTCGGCGCTGTCCCAGAACTTGTCGAGGTATGCGCGTTGGGAATCCAGCAGCCCCTGCCATCCGGTGTACCGGGCCCCGGTCAGCGCTCCGTCCACCTGGTCGTAGAGCGCCGGGCGCGACCGCAGGCTCGACCAGCCGTACGCCAGATACTTCACGATCCGCAGCTTCTGGCCGGGGCGCAGGCCACAGATCACGGTCGTTCTGGCCAGGTCCTCGCGAGTGTCGGTGTGTGTCTCGACGCGACCGGGCACCTCGACGTCGTGGTCCATCGCCGCGGCCATCATCAGCTCGCTGAGACGGGTGCGGTGAAGCAGCACTGCGCGCAGTCCGTCGGATTCGCTGGACACGGGCTCCAGTGGTTTGATCAGGTGGGCCGATGCGCGCGGGTCGTTCGACGTCGCGGGCTGATCCTCGTTGGCGACCAGCTCTGATTGCACCGTCACCCTGACGAATTCGTCGACGGCCTCGACGATGTATTCGATGGCAGCAACTCCGCGCTGAGCGAGCGAGACCAGCCGGGTGGAGGTGATCGCCACCTGGCGCCCAGCCGGGGAGCGCCACTGGAGGTTGCGCGTCAGGGTGCCTGCGCGGAAGTCGAGTACCCGTTCGTGGTGCTGTAGTTCGCCGTATCGGACGTCGAAGGGTTCGTCGTCGACCAGCAGCCGCATGATCTTGCCGTTGGTGACGTCGACGATCGTCTGCCCCTGCTCGGGATAGCCGTAGCCGGCTTCGGCGTAGGGCAGCGGCCGGACCTCGAAGAACGAGTTGAGGTAGGTGCCCGGCAGCCCGTGGGGTTCGCCCTCGTCGAGGTTGCCGCGTAAACCGATGTGTCCGTTGGACAATGCGAACACCGACTCGGACTGTGCGAGGAGGTCGAGGTCCAGGGTGGTTTCCCGGATCTGCCACGGCTCGACCGGAAACGTGTCTTCGCTGATCACTGCGCGGCGAGGAGGTCGGAGAGGTCCTTGACGACGACGTCGGCGCCGTGTTCTCGCAGCGCGTCGGACTGGCCGACCCGGTCGACGCCCACGACGAGGCCGAAGTGTCCTGCGTGACCGGCCTCGACACCTGAGAGGGCGTCCTCGAACACCGCCGCCTCGGCGGGTTTCACACCGAGACGCTGCGCTCCCGCGAGATAGGAATCCGGCGCGGGCTTGCCCGCGATGTCCTCCTCGCGCATGGTGACTCCGTCGACGCGCTGGTCGACGAACTGGGCGAGGCCGGTGACCTCGAGTACTTCGCGAGTGTTGGCCGAGGAGGACACGACCGCGATCGGAAGCCCATGGTCGGCAACCGCTTCGATGTACCGACGCGACCCGTCGAACACCTTGACCCCTTCGGTGTGCACGGTATGCAGGAACGCGTCGTTCTTGCGGTTGCCGAGCCCGTTCACCGTCTCGGCGTCCTCGCCGTCGTCGGGTTCCCCCTCGGGAAGTGAGATGTCGCGACTGTCGAGGAAGGAACGCACGCCGTCCTCACGCTTCCTGCCGTCGACGTAGGTGAAGTAGTCGGTGTCGACGTCGAACGGCACGAACGTCGAGCCGTCGCGGCTGGATCTTTGGCGCAGAAAGTCGTCGAACATCGCCTTCCACGCCTTGCGATGCACGCTGGCCGTGTCGGTCAGCACGCCGTCGAGATCGAACAGGCAGGCGCGGACTCCCGCGGGCAGACCCAGCAATGCGCCCCCTCTTTCATTGGCCATCGCATCGCGACCATACGCCGCGTCCGCAGCGAGCCGGGGTACCGCTTCCGGCGCGCCGTACTGCGAACGGTCAGGCGGGTTCTGGTCGGGCTGGCTCGTCGGATGTCGCTTCGATCAACGGTCCGTCCGCGTCGTCGAGCGCTTCGGCTTGGGCACTGGGGTTTTCGGCGGTGAGCACGCGAACGAAGCTGTTGAAGAACGCGATTGCCGGTACCGCCAGGAGGGCTCCGATGATGCCGGCGAGCACGCCGCCTGCCGTGAGGCCGAGCACGACGGCGAGGGGGTGGATGGAGACTGCGCGACCCATCACCAGCGGCTGCAGCACGTGCGCCTCGAGTTGCATGACCGCCACGATCAATCCCAGCGTGATCAGGGCGTAGATGAATCCCTTGGCCAGCAGCGCGACGATCACGGCCAGGAATCCCGCGACCAGAGCGCCGACGACGGGGACGAACGCGCCGAGGAAGATCAGCGAGGCCAGCGGCAGCGCCAGCGGAATCCCCATGATGGCAAGACCGGCGCCGATGGAGACCGCGTCGACGAGCGCGACGAGCGAGGTGGCGCGCGCGTAACCGGCCAGCGAATGGAACCCGGCGGCCCCCGCTTCGCGTACGCGTGCGCGGTGTTCGGCGGGAACGAGGCGGGTGACGAACTGCCAGATACTCCGACCGCCCAGGAGGAAGAAGATCAAGGTGAACAGCAAAAGTAAAGCACCCGTCAGGATTTCGACGAGGGTTCCCGCCGTCGACAGGGC
>NZ_JBOGDD010000441.1:0-2394 GCF_050701675.1 Mycobacterium sp.
GTGTGATGCTGCGTGGTGAAAGTTCCAGTGTCCGAACGTGTTCGGCGATGGAACCAAGATTCGTCGTCCACACGTCGTCATGATCGAGCACGTAACGCATGAGGTCGTCGAGTTCGGCGGCGCGCGATGTCCGGCCGGTCAGGAACGGATGGTTGGTGAGCACCCAGCAGCCGCCGACCCGGCGCAGACCGTCGAACTCCAGCTGCCACAGTTCGCGCGCCTTGCGCGGGCTCTCGATCAGGCCGCTGCCCGAGATGTCGGGCAGATAGCAGTACTGCTCCCAGTCGTCGAGCGCCCACTGGATCGGGATCTCGACCAGCGACTGGTCCGCACCGGGTGTGATCGCCAGCTCGTAGGGGTGATCCGCGTCCATCAGGCTCGAGTCGTAGAGGAAGCCACGCTCGGCCAGCAGCGCGGGTGTGCGACACGACAGATCCCACATCGGCGCCCGGTAGCCAGTGGGCCGCACCCCGGCGACGTCAGCCAGGGCGGCAAGACCCCGGTCGATGACGTCGATCTCCTCTTCGAGGGTCAACGCGGTGGGCTGCTCGTGCAGATATCCGTGATGGGCGATCTCGTGTCCGGCGGCCACGATGCTGCGGATCGCCTCCGGGTAGCGGTCGGCAGTATGGCCGGGCACGAAGAACGTCGAGGCGATCTGGTGGCGCTCCAGCATGTCCAGGATGCGGGGTATGCCGACCAGCGGACCGTAGGCCTGATGGCTCATCACGCTCATCCGCGCGCCGACGGCCTCCAGAGTTCCTGGGGCACCCCACAGCACGGCCGACTCGGCGTCCACGTCGAATGTGAAGGACGCCGCCGCTGTTTTGCCGTCGGGCCAACGTATTTGACTCATGAACCGACCATAAGCGAGATGAGCTCGTAGGCGAGGTTGGCGCCGGCGACGGCGGTGACCTCGGCGTGGTCGTAGGCCGGTGCCACTTCCACGACGTCGGCGCCGACGATGTTCAAGACCCGCATCGCCCGCAGCACCGCCACCAGTTCCCGGCTGGTCATCCCGCCGATCTCGGGCGTGCCGGTGCCCGGTGCGAACGCCGGATCCAGCACGTCGACGTCGATGGACACGTACACCGGATGCTCGCCGACTCGGTCGAGCACCCGCTCGGTCACGCCGTCGATACCGATGCGGTCGATATCGCGGCAGTGCACCACGGTGAAGCCGAGTTCGGCGTCCTCGAGGAGATCCGCACGGTCATACAGCGAGCCGCGGATCCCCACGTGTGCGGAGTGGTCCTTGACCAGTAGTCCCTGCTCGGACGCGCGCCGGAACGGCGTGCCGTGGGTGCAGGGTGCGCCGAAGTAGGTGTCCCAGGTGTCGAGGTGGGCGTCGAAGTGCACCAACGCCACCGGGCCGTGCACCTGATTGATGGCCCGCAGCGCCGGCAGCGCGATGGTGTGGTCCCCACCGAGCAGGACCACCCGCTGCTCGGGTCGGGTGAGCAGTCCGTGGATGCCGGCGCGGATCTCCTCGACAGCGGCATCGATGTCGAACGGGTTGGCCGCGATGTCACCGGCGTCGACGACCTGCGCCGCGGCGAACGGGGCCACGTCCAGCGCGGGGTGATACGGCTTCAGCAGCCGGGACGCCTGGCGGATCGCGGCAGGCCCGAAGCGGGCGCCCGGACGGTAGGTCACCCCGCTGTCGAAGGGCACACCCACCACGGCGATGTCGTAGTCATCGACTTCATGGCGCAGGGGTAACCGCGCGAAGGTCCCAATGCCGGCATAGCGCGGCACCGCCCGCGCATCGACCTGGCCCAGGATTCCTGGCGCCGTCTCTACATACGGTTGGCTATGCAACTCTGTTCCCTCCGTCATGCTCTCGACCGTGTTGAGCCGCCATTGCACGAAATCACCTGACCGACCACCGCCTCCAACTGGAAGTCGGATAAGAACTCGACCGCGGCAGCTACTTCATCGGGAAATCCGATGCGGCCCAATGGTATCGATGATGCGTAGTGCTGGTGTATCGCTTCCAGGTCGACTCCGGCAGCCTCGGCGTCCACCTGCAACTGCGGGGTGTCGGTGACGCCAGGGGCGACCGCGTTGACGATGATGTGTTCGGACGCCAGTTCGCGGCCAAGCGTCTTCACCAATGAGATCAGCCCGGACTTGGCGGCCGCATAGGCGGTGGCCTCCGGCCACCCGGTGATCCCCCACTCGCTGGCAATCACCACGATGCGTCCGGCACCCGCGGCGCGCATGTGCGGCAGGACCGCCTGCACCAGGAAGAACGTGCCACTCAGATTGGTGTCGACCACCTTCCACCAGTCGGCGTCATCGTGGTCGAGCAGCGGTGCCATGGTCATGTAGGCATGGTTGGCCACCAGAATGTCCAGGCGTCCGGCTGCCTGCACGACGTGTGTTGCGATG
>NZ_JBOGDD010000442.1:0-2010 GCF_050701675.1 Mycobacterium sp.
GACCTTGCCGGTGCACCGGTGGACGTCGCCGTGGTAGTTGAAACCGCGCATCTGAAGGTCCATCTCGGCCAGCCAACCGTCGTCGCCGATCCAGTTGGTGATCAGATGACTGACCCATGCTGCGCGCATCTGCCCGTAGTCGTAGGGCGCCGGAATGCCAAGGGACTGAGCCCGGCCGGAATCCCAGTGCAGACGCTGCACGACGTCGGGGACGCCGTACTCGTCGGGCTGGTAGAAGGCAGGCATCCGCTTGCGGAGCTGGTGCGCGAACTTCAACGGACCGACGCCGTAACCACCCCAACCCCAACCCATGTGCATGGAGATGATGTCGACGACAGTCAACGGGCCCTTGATGATCCCAGGGAGTTCATCGCCGACGCTGACGTCCTCCCACCACCGCGGCTCGGCGCCGCGGCGCTCCTCCGCCTCGTACTCTTCTTCCACCTGCGCGAACTCGTCGGGAGTCCAGTGCTTGCGGGCAATGTCCTTGAGCTTGCCGGACTTCTTGGAGCCGTGACGTTCGGCGTTGATGTAGGACTCGTCGCGGGTGGCGATCGGGTTGCCGTCGGTGTCGACGTAGAGGTACCGGAAGGTCTCCTTGACCGAACGGCCGCCGGAGAATTCACTCTCCTTGACCTGTACGTCGAGGGTGTAGTTCTCGGCAAGCACGGGACGTCCCGCGTAGACGGGCCGGTACCACGTCCACTTCACCCCGGAGTAGTACTTGCCCGTGCCGCGAAACAAGCCGCGGAACAACTTCTTTCGCTCCGGATCGGTGAACTTCGGCGTCTGATCCAACCCGGTCGCGATCGGGAATGTCGGCGAGGCGATCTGTGCGTGCCAGCGGGTGGCCGGTCCGTAGCTCGGATCGTGGAACAGTGGATTGTCGTCACCGCAGCCGAAACTGAACTGGGTGATGGCGTCACTGGACGGCAGCTTGTGCCACGCCTCGTCGCGCTGGAAAACCGGAATCCCGATCTGCGCCTTGGCTCGTTCGATGTCCTCGTCGGTGATCCGGCCCTCTTCGGCAGCCGTATCACCACCTGTCGCCCCAGTACCGGCGCTGGGCTTCTCCGCGGTGGTCATGGTTCTCCTAGAACTTCAGCATCGCGCCGGCATCGACCTTGAACTGCAGGCCCGTCACGAAGCGTGACTCGTCGGAGGCCAGGAAGCACACCGCGTTCGAGATGTCGGCGGGCTCCACGTAGGGGGTGGGCATCGCCTGCATGGCGGGGAACGCGAGCAGCGCGTCGTCGCGGGTCGGACTCTCGAGGTCCGGCCGGAACTGTCGGTACATCGGCGCGCTGTTCAGCATATCGGTGTTGACATTCGTCGGGTGTACGACGTTGGCGCGGATGGACTGTGGCGCCAGCTGGCCCGCCAGCTGGATGGTGTAGGAATCCACCAACTGCTTCGCGAAGCTGTAGCCCGCTCCGCCGGGACCCTGCGGACCGGCCGCGCCGGGAGGCTGCGAGGCCGCGATGAGACCGGCGACTGATCCGGTGGTGATGATCGACGCACCAGACTTCAGGTACGGGAGCGCCGCGTGCACGGTGTTGACCACCCCGATGAAGTCGACGTCGAAGGCGTCGGCGAAGGCCTGGATTCCAAGGTTTGCGCCAAGCGGACAGATGCCCGCGTTGGCGACGACCACGTCGAGCTTGCCGAATTCGGCTACCGCGTTGGCGAGTTCGCGAACCACGGCCGCCCGGTCTCGGACGTCCACCTGGGCGGTATAGGCCTTGCGCCCGGTCTTCTCCACCTCGAGGCCGGCTTCTTCGAGATCACGCGGCGTGGCAAGCGCGTACTCGTTGGTCTCGATGTCCTCGCAGATGTCGAAGAGGATGACGTCCGCGCCCTCCTCTGCCAGCTTGACCGCATGGCTGCGCCCCTGACCGCGAGCCCCGCCGGTAACCAAGACCACTTTGTCCTGAACTCTTCCCATTTCAGCGTGCCTTCCATACGGGTTGACGTTTCTCTGCGAAGGCCAGTGGGCCTTCTCTTGAATCT
>NZ_JBOGDD010000443.1:0-7389 GCF_050701675.1 Mycobacterium sp.
CCACATACCCGATGAGCGGGGCGTCGACGCTCTGCATGACGCCGTTCTGCGGCCAGTTGAGCTGGACGGTGGTCTGGGTGACGGGAAGGAACGGCGTGGCGACCGCGAGGAGCGCACCCAACAGGCCGGCGACGATGGCGACGAGCCGCGCGGTCCTGTGGTTGGCCCCGGCTCGCGTCACGGGGCTAGATGTTAGTTGGCCGGTCGGCGCACTCTGACCCGTCACGGCGACTTACTTCCGGATTGCCAGCACGAAGGGCCCGATGTCGGACACGTCCCACCGCGGATCGTCGAACAATGCGGCGTCGAGCGCGACCTGGTAGCGGCGCACGTTGGGCTGGTTCGGGTAGACGTCGCTGGCCAGTCGCAGCGTGTAGGTGTCGTTGGCGCCATGTCGCATCAGGAACACCGTCGGCGGCTGCCACGGCAGCTTGTCGAGTGCCGCGATGAACTGGTCCGGCTTGGTGATGGTGGCCCACCCCTCGATGGCGGCCGAACGCTCCTTGAACTGGGCAAGCGGGTTGGCGTAGTGCGACGTCAGGCCCTGGAATCCGTAGTAGGGGTAGTAGGCGAGGAAGCTGTAGTCGGCGGTCATCACGACGGTTTCGTTGCGCGGTCGCCCGGTCACCTCGCCGATCTTGGCGTCGACCTCGCGGTAGTACTGCTCGGCGCCGGGAGGCCGACGGTCCGCGCGCTGCCCGGTGCCGTCGGTATCGGTGTAGGCGACGACGATGTCTGGCCGCAGCACGTCGGGAATGTCCTGGGTGAACGTCATGGCGCCGATCGCGCCCAGTGCCGCGCCCGCGGCGATGACGCGCTGTCTGGTCCGCGGGGTGTACCTCGCCGCGACGGCCAGCGTGACCTCGAGGAACCCGAACGCACCCGCGGCCGTCAGCAGCACCGTCAGCGTGGGCTGCAACCGGAAGGACAACAGCGTCGTGCCCACCAGCGTGGTGAGCATCGAGAGCAGAGCCCACGCGTAGACGGCGAGCACACCGATGGCCAGCGCGCCCGCGCGGGTTGAGCTGCGGGCGTAGACCACCAGCCAGAGCGTGCCGACCATGCAGAGCGCGCCGAGCAGGGTGAAGTCCAGCATCGGGAACGTCAGCTGGGCGCCGTCCGACGGCAGGTAGTGCTGCGCGGTACCGCTGTCGGCGGGTGAGCCCTTGGTGGCGGCCAGCAGGTAGGGACCCCAGCCGAGCAGCGCGAGCGCGCCCGAGATCACCGCGATGACCGCGAGCCGCAGCAGGGGGTCCCAGCTGCGCCGGGCCGCTGCGGCGAGCAGCGCCATGATCACCAGCGTGAACGCCGCGTAGGCCAGGAGCAGCGTGTAGAACAGCGCCGCGAGCCCGAGAAAGAGGCCGACTCCGACGACGGCCGCCCAGCCGCCCGATCGGGGCTTACCCCGCAGCCCCGACCACGCCAGGACGAACACCGGCGGCAGGAGCACCGTGATGATCGCCGCATACGGCTCAGCCGGTGCGTACGCGAGCGTGGCGGCGGCGGTCGCCGTCGCCACCACCAGCGCGAGTTCGAAGCGGATCATGCTCGCCCACAGCACGAACGCGACGACGATCGCGGCGGTGATCGAGACGATCGCCCATGGCTTGAACATCTCCCACGCCGGCATGCCGGTCAGGTCGGCGAGCCTGCCGCCCAGCCAGAACCAGCCCGGCGGATAGAACGGTGGGAGACCGATGTAGGTCATGTCGTGCGGCCCCGCGGTGTCGGTCAGCCGCGTCAGGTATTCGGTGCGGAACTGCTGGTCGACCGACACGCCGAAGAGGTACAGCTTGGTGGCGCCCAGCGGCATCGCGAGGGTGACGGTCGAGAGCGCCGACAGTGACACCGTGGAGAGGGCAAGGGAGACCAGCTGCCTGCGCCTTCGCCAGAACCAGCCCGCAGCGAAAAGGCCGACGAGGCAGACGAACTGGCCCACCGTGGTGAGTGCATGAAGCTGGTTCGACGAGTTGAATGCAGGCCACTCGACCCGCGCGATCGCGACCAGCGAGACGGCGGACACTAGCGCCGAGACGGCGGCGGCGCCGATGACGGCAGCCACCGACCGGCCGGCTGTGCTCATCACGTCAGATCGGCAGCTTGCGGAAGATCGGCCGCGGGACGTGCCGCAGAATCATCATCACGTACCGGAACGCCCCGGGTGCCCACACCAGATCCTTGCCCTTGGCGGACGCGGTCACGGCGAGCTCTGCGACGTACTCCTTGTCGACGGTAAACGGGGCCTCCTTGGCTCCGGTCGCCTTCAAGTGGTCGATCGTGGTCTTGGTGCGCACCTGTCCGGGACGGATCACCAGCACGCGAACGCCGAACTCGCGCAGCGCTTCTCCGAGCCCGAGGTAGAAGCCGTCGAGGCCGGCCTTGGTGGAGCCGTAGACGAAGTTGGAACGACGTACCCGCTCGCCCGCCGCGGAGCTCATCGCGATGATCCGGCCGGAGCCCTGCGCACGCATCTTCTCGCCGACCAGCACGCCGACGGAAATGGCTGCGGTGTAGTTGATCTCGGCGATCTGCACGGCCTTGCGCTGGTTCTGCCACAGTTCCTCGGCGTCCCCGAGCAGGCCGAACGCGACGATCGCCACGTCGACGTCACCGCCGCTCCACGCCTTCTCGATCACCGCCGGATGGGTGTCGTTCTTGACCCCGTCGAAGTCGATCCATTCGACCGACTTGGCGCCTGCCGACGTCATGGCGGCAATGGCGTCGGCCTTGCGCGGATGGTCCGGCAGGTCGGCCAGGATCACGCGCACCGGGGCGTCGCGAAGATAGCGCTCGCAGATGGCAAGCCCGATCTCGGACGTCCCGCCGAGCAGGAGAACGGTCTGCGGGTTGCCCACGCCGTCGAACACCATTTAGAGAAGCTCCAAGCGTCGGGCCATGTCCGAGGCGAACACCCCGGCGGGATCGACCTTGCGGCGCACCGCAATCCACTCGTCGATCCGCGGGTACATGGCGTGAAAGGTCTCGGCGGTGGTGCGCGAGTCCTTGGCGGTATAGAGGCGGCCGCCGAATTCGAGGACTCGGCGATCGAGCTCGTTGAGCAGCTGGCCGATGCCTGCCTTCGTCGGGAAGTCCATGGCGACGTTCCAGCCCGCCATCGGAAAGCTCAGTGGCGCTTTGTTTCCCGGCCCGAACACCTTGAACACGTTGAGTGCCGAATAGTGTCCGCTGCGTTGGATGTCATGGATGATCCGTTTGAATTCCTCGACTGCCGACAGCGGCACCAGGAACTGGTACTGGGCGAAGCCGGCGGGCCCGTACCCACGGTTCCACTCGCCGAGCAGGTCGAGCGGGTGGTAGAACTGCGTCAGGTTCTGGACCTTGCCGCGGTAGTGGCCGCCGCGACGGTAGTACAACTCGCCGATGGTGCTGAGCGTCAACTTGTTCATCAGGCCGTTGGGGAACACGTCGGGCACCGTCATCAGCTGCGGTGCGTCGAACTTCAGCGGGTCCTTCGCAAGCTTGTCCGGGAGCTCGTCCAGCCGCGCGAGCCGGCCGCGGGTGATGGCCGCCCGGCCCAGTTTCGGCGGTGCGCTGATGGCGTCGAACCATGCACTGGAGTACGTGTAGTCGGCTTCGCTGCCGTCACTGTGGAAGGCGACCGTCTCGTCGAGGTTCGCGGTGTTGTCGCCGTCGTTGATGAAGTAGGCGGTCTCGGTGGGCGTCATCTCGATGGTCGCCCGCAGGATGATGCCCGTCAGCCCGTTCCCGGCGACGGTGGCCCAGAACAACTCGGCGTCCTGGCCGTCCGGTGTGATGCTCCGAACCTGCCCGTCCGCGGTGAGCAGATCCATCGACCGGACGTGGTCGCCGAAGCTGCCTGCGCTGTGGTGGTTCTTGCCGTGAATGTCGCAGGCGATGGCACCACCGATGGTGACCTGACGGGTGCCAGGAAGGACCGGCACCCAGAGTCCGAACGGCAGCGCGGCCTTCATCAGCTGATCGAGACTGACGCCGCCGTCGAGGTCGACGAGACGCGTCTCGGCGCTGATGGAGTGGATCTTGTTCATGGCGGTCATGTCGATGACGAGCCCGCCGCCGTTTTGGGCGTTGTCGCCGTACGAGCGACCAAGCCCGCGCGCAATCACACCCCGCCCGTCTGCTCTCGCCACGGCGTCGGCGATGGTCTCCGCATCCGGTGTCGACAGCACCTGCGCGACGGTGGGCGCGGTACGGCTCCAGCCCGTCAGCCGCTTGGTGGTGGTTGCAAACATCGTGACGAGGGTACCGCCTGCATCCACGTGGCTACTTCAACCGGAAGATGACTGCCCGCTGGACCACGAAGTTGATGACGGTGGCGGTGCCCTGCGCGATGACGAACGCGACCACGACGGCGGTGGCGGTGTAATGCAGCAGATGTAGGAACAGATGGTTGAGGCCGACCTGGACCGCAAAGGTGACGGCGTACAGGGCGACGACTGCGATGAAGCGGGCCGTGCTTGGAGGTGCCTGGAACGTCCAGCGGCGGTTGATCAGGTACGCGGTGGTGGTGCCTGCGACGAAACTGATGGTCTTGGCGAGATCGGGGTTCAGCCCCACCGCCTTGTACAACAGCACGTAGAGGCCGAAGTCGACGATCGCCGACAGCCCACCGGTGACGATGAACCGCCACGCCTGGGTGGTCAGGCTCAGGTTGGGAGACATCGGGGGCTCGGCCACGCGGGCAGCTTAGCCAGCCCGCTCGTGGAGCCTCACCAGTTCACGCTCTCGAGCACTCCGCACAGGGCGTCGACCGCCGGGCCGAACGCGTGCTCGGCCGGGGTGCCGAAGTTGACGACGATGCCGTCGGCGGAAGGGATCTCGGGACCTGCGTCAGGGTGGCGGAGCAGTGCCAGGCCGGAGAGTGCGATACCGGCCTCGCCGGCGCGGCGCAGCACCTCGGCCTCGGTGCCGTCGGGCAGGGCCAGCAGCAGATGCAGCCCGGCCGACAGCCCGCTGATGCCGACGTCGAATGGTTGCAGTCTCTCGACGAGGCGGTCGCGGCGGCGCCGGTAGCTTTGCCGCATGCGGCGAATGTGCTTGTCGTAGCTGCCGTTTGCGATGAAGTCGGCCATCGTCAGCTGGGCGATTCCGTTGACGTAGAACTGCTGACCACCCATGGCCACCAAAACCCGGTCGATCAGGTCGTCGGGAAGCACCATCCAGCCCAGGCGCAGCGCGGGTGCCAGGCTCTTGCTGGCCGATCCGAGGTACACCACCCGCTCGGGGTCGAGTCCCTGCACCGCGCCGACGGGTTGGCGGTCATACCGGAATTCGCCGTCGTAGTCGTCTTCGAAGAGATATCCACCGGAGCGCTGCGCCCAGTTCAGTACCGCGGTGCGACGGGTGGAGTGCAGTGGTACGCCGTGCGGGAAGTGGTGCGCGGGGGTGAGCAGCGCGGCGGGTGTGTCGAGCCCGTGCAGGTCGTCGACGACGGCGCCGTGGTCGTCGACGGCGATGGGCGTCGTCGCCACGCCCATCGCGGTGAGCGCCTCGCGGAACAGGAACAGCGCGTAGGCCTCCACGGCGATCGGGCCTGCGCCGGAGAAGACGCGGCCGAGGATCTCCACGGCGTGGCGGGTGCCCGCGCAGATGACGATCGAGTCGGGGGTGGTGCGCACCCCGCGGACCCTGCCGAGGTACTCGGCGAGCGCCTCGCGCAGCTCGATCCGACCCCGCGGGTCGCCCATCCGCAGCGCCTCGTTGGGTGCGGTGCCCAGCGCTCGCCGGGTTGAGGCCAGCCACGCACTCCTTGGGAATTCGGCGACGTCGGGTGAACCGGGCGTCAGGTTGTGTGTCGGGACGCCGGGAACGCCCCTCGGCCGGGCGGGCAGCGGTGTGGCACGGCTGTTGACCACCCAGGTGCCCGCGCCCTGGCGCGATGCGAGCCAGCCCTCGGCGACCAGCTCGGCGTAGGCCTCGGCGACGGTGTTGCGGGCCAATCCGAGGTCGGCGGCAAGGTCCCGCGACGGCGGCAGCATGGTGCCCGCCGCGAGCCTGCCGGTCCGCACGGCGTCGCGCAGGGCTGTGAGCAGGAGTTCCCGCACTCCGCGCGTCCCAGGCGTGATGGCGTCGCGCAGGTCGAGGTGCAGATCGCGGGTGCCAGTATTGGCCCATGAAGTCACACTCGAATTGAACCATGCTGATGGTTCTTTGATCGCTAGCGTGGTGGACATGACGCAGACACTCGAACACCCCACCGCCATCGACCGCCTCGCGATCTACAAGGTCGCGCCGGAGTTGTACGACGCCATGATGAGGTTGAGCACCGCCTCCGCAAAGGACGTCGACCCGACGATCGGCGAGCTGCTCAAGATCCGGGCCTCGCAGATCAATCACTGTGCGTTCTGCCTCGACATGCACGTCGCCGACGCCCGCAAGCGGGGCGAGACCGAACAGCGACTCGCGCTCGTCGCGGCGTGGGATGAAGCGGGAAGTCTGTTCACCGATCGGGAACGGGCGGCACTGGAGCTCACCGAGGCCGTCACCGAACTCCACCACGGCCACGTCTCCGACGAGGTCTACGCCAAGGCCGCCGAGGTCTTCAGCGAGAAGGAACTCGCCCAGGTGATCGCGATGGCGGTGACCATCAACGCGTGGAACCGGTTCAACGTGGCGACGCGGATGAAGGCCCCGCGCCGCTGACACGTTCGACGAGGATGGGTGGGTGCCCGACGCGCAGATCTCCTACGAGGGTGACGTCGTGCTGAAGTTGCACCGGCCAGGCACCGACCCGCAGGCGCTTCGACGACGCCTGCGGGTCGCCGTGCGTTCTGGGGTCCTCGCGTCACCGCTCACGTCCGAACCGCAAGCGGTCGACGGTCGTTGGCTCACTCGCTGGCCCCGGCTGGAGATGGTGCGCCCCGACCCCGCTCGCCTGCCGTGGCGGCGAGCGGGAGAACTGTTGGCGCAGCTGCACACCGAGCCGGTCGGCAACCTCGTGGTGGCGCATGGCGCGCCGGACCGCCTGAGCCGCGCACTCGCACGGCTGGGCGATGGTCCCGGCTCCGACGTGATCCGCCGGGCCTCGGCAGGTCTGGACCTGACTGCGACCACGGACCGGCCGATCGCGTTGACGCACGGGGACTTTCATCTCGGTCAGCTCGGCCATGACGGCAAGGCGTGGCAGTTGATCGACGTCGACGACCTCGGCGTCGGCGACCCGGTGTGGGATTTGGCCCGGCCGGCCGGATTCTGGGCGGCCGGGCTGGTGCCCGACGATGACTGGCACCGCTTCCTCGACGGTTACCGCGGCGCAGGCGGTCCGGCCCTGCCGCCCGGCGATCCCTGGCCGGTGCTTGAGCAGGTGGCCCGTGCCGCGGTCGTGGCCGCGGCCGCCAATCACCCCGACGACACCCTGCTGGTCGCAGCGTGCGGGCGGATGGTCTAACT
>NZ_JBOGDD010000444.1:0-1646 GCF_050701675.1 Mycobacterium sp.
GTGTTCATGCGCGTGGTGGACGTCATGTTCGCGTTCCCGGTGCTGCTGCTCGCGCTCGCGATCGTCGCCATCCTCGGTCCAGGCGAGACCACCACCATGCTCGCGATCGGGGTCGTCTACACGCCGATCTTCGCGCGCGTCGCCAGGGCAAGCGCGCTGAGCATCAGGGTCGAGCCGTTCGTCCAGGTGTCGCGCACCATGGGCACCGGGCACTCGTACATCCTGATGCGGCACGTCCTGCCCAACATCGCGGGACCGCTGATCGTGCAGACGTCGTTGTCGCTGGCGTTCGCCATTTTGTCGGAGGCGGCGCTGTCATTCCTCGGTCTTGGCATCCAGCCACCCGAACCGTCGTTGGGGCGCATGATCTTCGACTCCCAGGGCTTCGTCACCCTCGCCTGGTGGATGGCCGTGTTCCCCGGCGCGGCGATCTTCGTGATCGTGCTCGCCTTCAACCTTCTCGGCGACGGGTTGCGCGATGTACTCGATCCCAAACAGCGCACGCTGCTGGAAGCGCGGAGGAAGCAGTGAACGGGCCCGTGTTGAAGGCATCCGACCTGCACGTGCGGATCGGCGGCGGGCAGATCGTTCGCGACGTGTCGTTCGAGGTTCAGCGCGAGGCAACGCTCGGCATCGTCGGTGAGTCGGGATCCGGCAAGTCGATGACGGTGCTCGCTGCGACAGGGTTGCTCGACGCGCCGGGCGCCGTCGTCTCCGGCTCGAGCATCCTCGTCGGCCAAGGGGATTCGGTTGAACTCGTCGGAGCGTCGGCACGGGCCTTGCGCGGTGTGCACGGCGGCCGGATCGGCTTCGTCTTCCAGGACCCCGGCACGTCGTTGAACCCTCTGCTCACCCTCGAACGTCAGATCACGGAATCCCTTGAGGCCCATCGGCGTCTGACCCGTCGGGAAGCCCGCGGCCGTGCGCTCGAGCTACTCGAGGCCGTCGGCCTTCCTGATCCGGAAACCAGACTGGGTTCCTACCCGCACCAACTGTCAGGAGGGCAGAGACAGCGGGTGATGATCGCAATCGCGCTGGCATGCGATCCCGAACTGCTCATCGCCGACGAACCGACCACGTCGCTGGACGTCACCACGCAAACCCAGATCATCGACCTGGTCCGCGACCTGCAACGTGACTTCGGTACTGCGGTCGTGTGGATCAGCCACGACCTCGGTGTAATCGGCCAGGTGGCCGACGACGTGACCGTCCTGCACGACGGTGAGGTCGTCGAGCAGGCGCCGATCCTCGAGGTGTTCGACCGTCCCCGGCAGCCGTACACCCGCGAACTTCTCGAGGCTCGCCCGCTGGTGGGAGAGAGCGGACCGGCCCCGGTAGCCGACGACGCCGCGGTCCTGCTCGAGGTCGCCGGGCTCGACGTGAGGTTTCCCGTCACGACCCCGACCGGCAGGTCGACCGTCCACGCGGTGAAGGACGTGTCATTCCGGATCCGCCGCGGATCGACGCTGGGACTCGTCGGTGAGTCCGGTTCCGGCAAGTCGACCGTCGCCGCGGCACTCACGGGGTTGGTGCGACCGGACGCCGGCCGGGCGCTGCTGGACGGCGCCGACCTCCTCGCCGGACGTCGCAGCGGGGGGAGACGAGCCGAGAAGGCACTGCGGCGGCGGATCGGCCTCGTTCTGCAA
>NZ_JBOGDD010000445.1:0-1727 GCF_050701675.1 Mycobacterium sp.
GAGGACACGCTGAACCAGCTCGACGCGATCTTGATGCCCAGGGTGAATGCGGGCTATTCGCGCAACGACGATCCGGCAACCGCGCCGGTCCAGGTGGACCCGGTCCACGGCTTCGACCCTCTGCAAGTCACCGCACCGGCCAACGACGCAACGTTCGGCGGCGGCAGCGGCGCCAGCGGCAGCGATCCCATTTCGACGCTCGTCAACGGTGCCATGTCCGTGTTGTCCAACGGCACGCACCCATGATGGACGTGACATGACGACTTCGAGTCTGGGTACGTCCCAGTCATCCATCCTTTCGATGCTGCACGGACGTGCCAGCATGCGCCCCGGTGACGTGGCATTCACCTTCACCGACTACACCCACCACCCGGCGGGTGCCATCGAGAGTCTCACGTGGGCGCAGTTGTCCCGCCGAACCTTGAACGTGGCGCGCGAGCTCAGCCAGCATGCGTCGATCGGAGACCGGGCGGTGATCCTGGCGCCGCAGAGCCTTGACTACATCCTGGCCTTCCTGGGCTCGATGCAGGCTGGGCTGATCGCGGTGCCGCTGCCGTTGCCGCATCGCGGCTCGAATCACGAGCGAGTGGGCACGGTCTTCGCCGACACGTCACCCTCGGTCGTGCTCACCACGTCAGCGGCCGCGGAAGACGTTGGCGATTACGTCGATCAAGCACGCCTGGAGATTGCGCCCAAGATCGTCGAAATCGACTCGTTGAATCTGGACGTCGAGCCCGGGCCGAGCATCGAGATGGCCGATGTGCCCAGCATCGCGTATTTGCAGTACAGCTCGGGTTCGACCCGAACGCCGACCGGGGTCATGCTCTCGCATCGCAACCTTGAGGTGAATTTCGAGCAGTTGATGCGCAGCCTCTTCGCGAACTCCGGCGTCATGACCACACCGGAAACGATCGTGTCGTGGTTGCCCTTCTACCACGACATGGGTTTGGTGCTGGGTGTCTGCGCTCCGATCCTTGGCGGCTTTCGCGCCGACCTGACTTCTCCGGTGGCGTTCTTGGAACGCCCGGCCAGGTGGGTGCGAGCGCTGGCTGAGAATCCTCGCGCCTTTTCTGCGGCGCCCAACTTCGCGTTTGACTTGGCTGCCCGTAAAACCACCGATGGTGATCTGGCCGGACTGGACCTCGGAGGGGTGCTTGGCATCATCAGCGGTGCCGAACGCGTCGAGCCCGCCACCCTGGAACGCTTCGTTGATCGGTTTGCGCACTTCAATTTTCGGGACCACATGATGCGTCCGTCCTACGGCTTGGCCGAGGCAACCGTCTTCGTGGCGGCAGGCACCTGGAGCGAATCATCGCCATCGGTTCACTTCGATGTCGACGAGCTGTCCGCAGGCCGCGTTCGGCGGAGTGCGGCCGGCAGGGGCGCGGCAGCTGGGAAGGGTACGGCGCTCGTCAAATACAAAGTGCCGCATACCCCTACGCTGCGCATCGTCGATTCCGACACCAATCGCGAGTGCGCGCAGGACGTGGTCGGCGAGATCTGGGTGCATGGCGACAATGTCGCCGACGGCTATTGGGGCAGAGCGCCCGAGGAGCAGCGCTGTTTCGGCGCAACGCTGGTCGGCCCCTCATCGGGCACGCCCGACGGACCGTGGCTGCGCACCGGCGACCTGGGCTTCATTTCCGGTGGCGAGCTCTTCATCGTCGGCCGTATCAAGGATCTGCTCATCATCCGCGGGCGTAATCACTATCCCGAGGACATCGAGG
>NZ_JBOGDD010000446.1:0-9369 GCF_050701675.1 Mycobacterium sp.
GGTCAAGAAGGTGGTTGACGCCGATCCCCGCGTCAGCGTCGCCGTCGAGACCCTTCTGGCCCTGCCCCTGGCCGGCGGCTATCTGATCACCCTCCAGGTGCTCGGGCAGGGGCACTTCGCCGGCTACGGGACGGGCCACGCGATCCTGCTGACGTTGGCCGGACCCGTGACCGCCGTACCACTGCTGCTCTTCGCCGCCGGCGCGCAGCGGTTGCCACTGATCACGATGGGTCTGCTGTTCTACCTGAATCCCGCTCTGCAGATGGCGTGGGGCGTGCTCGTCGGGCACGAACCGATGCCGGTGGGCCGCTGGGTCGGCTTCGCGCTGATCTGGGTCGCCCTCGGCGTCATGACCGTCGGCTCGTTCCGGAGGAAGTCGGCGGAAGAGGTTCCGAGGGATGTCGAATCGGCCGCCCCCGGCTCGCCGTCACGGTGACAAGCTCCATGCATCATGCGACGGGTATTCGCTCGGCGCGACCGAGGAGGGCATGACACCGGTGACAGCAGCCTTTGCTGCCGACGCCGAGGTTCTGCGTCGTGTATGAGCAAGCGTTTGCCATGGCTGAATATTTGACCGGGTCGTAGGCATGCAATAACGTTTGCCAGCATGGCGCTACGCGACGCTCGGCCACCCCGACGACGCGGCCGCCCCGTCGGCTCGGACTCGGCAGAGACGCGCAATCGCATCCTCAGGGCGTCACGACAGGTCATCAACGAGCGCGGCTACCAGGCCGCCACGTTCCAAGCCATCGCGCTGGCCGCGGGACTGAGTCGCCCGACGCTGCACTACTACTTCGCGTCGCGCGAGGAGATCTATCAGGCGCTCGTTGCCGAGTCGGGCCTCGTCCTCGCCGACTGCATCACCACGGCACGGCAACAGAACACCCTGGTGGACCAGTTCTCCACCCTGGTCGCAGCCATCCACCAGGCCGATTTCATCGACCGCTCGCAGATCGCCTTCCTGGTGAGCGCCCGGCTGGAGTCCACCAGGAACCCGGAGTTGCGCGCGAATGCCAGCATCGAGTTGAGCGACTTCCTGACGACGCTGGTCGGCGACGCGAGGAGCCGCGGCGAACTCCCCGAGGACAGCGCGATCGAACCGGTCGTGGAGATGTTGCGCGCAATGCTGTGGGGGATCGGTTTCTACGCGGGATTCGTCGACGACGCCGCGGACATGTCTCTGATCACCAAGCAACTCGGCAGGTTGGTGTCGCACGGTCTTCTCGAATGTGCGGAAACTTCGTCGACTCCCGGCGACACGTAGGGCGACACGCCGAGCACCGTCGGGGGGCGGCAATAGACTGGCGGCCCTATGAGCAAGTCGTTCGTGCACCTGCACAATCACACTGAATACTCGATGCTCGACGGTGCCGCGAAGGTCAAGCCCATGTTCGCCGAGGCGAAGCGGCTGGAGATGCCCGCGATGGGCATGACCGACCACGGCAACATGTTCGGTGCCAGCGAGTTCTACAACGCCGCAACGGATGCAGGCATCAAGCCGATCATCGGCGTCGAGGCCTACATTGCGCCCGCGTCGCGCTTCGACACCAAGCGCATCCAATGGGGCGACCCCGGTCAGAAGTCCGACGACGTCTCCGGTAGCGGCGCGTACACGCACATGACGATGGTCGCCGAGAATGCGACCGGCCTGCGCAACCTGTTCAAGCTGTCGTCGCTGGCGTCGTTCGAGGGCCAGCTCGGCAAGTGGTCCAGGATGGACGCCGAGATCATCGCCGAGAACGCGGCGGGCATCATTGCCACCACGGGCTGCCCGTCGGGTGAGGTGCAGACCCGGCTGCGGCTCGGCCACGACCGCGAAGCGCTGGAGTCCGCGGCCAAGTGGCGCGAGATCTTCGGTCCTGAGAACTACTTCCTCGAACTGATGGACCACGGCATCGAGATCGAGCGACGGGTCCGCGACGGCCTGCTCGAGGTCGGCCGCAAGCTGGGCATCCCGCCGCTGGCCACCAACGACTGCCACTACGTGACGCGGGAGGCCGCCCACAATCACGAGGCGCTGCTGTGCGTGCAGACCGCCAAGACGCTGTCCGACCCGAACCGCTTCAAGTTCGACGGCGACGGTTACTACCTGAAGTCCGCCGCCGACATGCGGGCGATGTGGGATGACGAGGTACCGGGGGCCTGTGACTCGACGCTGTTGATCGCCGAGCGGGTGCAGCCCTACGCCGAGGTCTGGGCACCCAAGGACCGGATGCCGATCTTCCCGGTGCCCGACGGCCACGATCAAGCGTCGTGGTTGCGCCGCGAGGTGGCGGCCGGGCTGGCACGCCGCTTCCCGGCGGCAGTGCCCCAGGACTACGTCGACCGTGCCGAGTACGAGATCACGGTCATCTGCGACAAGGGCTACCCGTCGTACTTCCTGATCGTCGCCGACCTGATCAACTACGCCCGCTCGGTCGACATCCGGGTGGGGCCAGGGCGTGGCTCGGCGGCGGGGTCGCTGGTCGCCTATGCAATGGGCATCACGAACATCGACCCCATCAAGTACGGGCTGCTGTTCGAGCGCTTCCTGAACCCGGAGCGCGCGTCGATGCCCGATATCGACATCGACTTCGACGACCGCAGGCGCGGCGAGATGCTGCGGTACGCGGCGAACAGGTGGGGCAGCGACCGGGTTGCGCAGGTCATCACGTTCGGCACCATCAAGACCAAGGCGGCACTGAAGGATTCGGCCCGGGTGCACTACGGGCAGCCCGGTTTCGCCATCGCCGATCGGATCACCAAGGCCCTGCCACCGCCGATCATGGCCAAGGACATTCCGCTGTCGGGGATCACCGATCCCAGCCACGAGCGGTACAAGGAGGCTGTCGAGGTCAGAAATCTGCTCGACACCGACCCCGACGTCCGCACCATCTACGAAACTGCGCGCGGCCTGGAGGGTCTGGTCCGCAACGCGGGCGTCCACGCCTGTGCGGTGATCATGAGCTCCGAACCGCTGATCGAGGCGATTCCGCTCTGGCGGCGCCCGCAGGACGGCGCGATCATCACCGGCTGGGACTATCCGTCGTGCGAGGCCATCGGCCTGCTCAAGATGGACTTCCTCGGCCTGCGGAACCTGACGATCATCGGCGACACCATCGAGAACATCAAGGCCAACCGGGGTATCGACCTCGACCTGGACGCGGTGCCGCTGGATGACCAGGCGACCTTCGAACTGCTGGGCCGTGGTGACACGCTCGGGGTGTTCCAGCTCGACGGTGGCCCGATGCGGGATCTGCTTCGCCGCATGCAGCCGACGGACTTCGAGGACGTCGTCGCCGTCATCGCCCTGTACCGGCCGGGACCGATGGGCGTCAACGCCCACAACGACTACGCCGACCGCAAGAACGCCAGGCAAGCCGTCAAGCCGATCCACCCCGAGCTGGCCGAACCCCTCGAAGAGATCCTCGCCGAGACCCACGGCCTGATCGTCTACCAGGAACAGATCATGCGCATCGCGCAAAAGGTGGCCAGTTACTCGCTGGCCCGAGCGGACATCCTGCGCAAGGCCATGGGCAAGAAGAAGCGCGAGGTGCTCGACAAGGAGTACGAGGGCTTCTCGGACGGCATGAAGGCCAACGGCTTCTCGGCGCCGGCCGTCAAGGCGCTGTGGGACACCGTCCTTCCGTTCGCGGACTACGCGTTCAACAAGTCGCACGCGGCCGGTTACGGCCTGGTGTCCTACTGGACCGCGTATCTGAAGGCCAACTTCCCCGCCGAGTACATGGCAGGCCTGCTGACCTCGGTCGGCGACGACAAGGACAAGGCTGCGGTCTATCTGGCCGACTGCCGCAGGCTCGGCATCACCGTGCTACCGCCGGACGTCAACGAATCGGTGGTCAACTTCGCCTCGGTGGGCACGGACATCCGGTTCGGGCTAGGGGCGGTGCGCAACGTCGGCGCGAACGTCGTTGCCTCCCTCATCAATACGCGCACGGAGAAGGGCAAGTACACCGACTTCTCCGACTACCTGAACAAGATCGACGTCACCGCCTGCAACAAGAAGGTGACGGAATCACTCGTCAAGGCGGGCGCCTTCGACTCGCTCGGGCACCCCCGCAAGGGCCTGTTCCTGATCCATACCGACGCCGTCGACTCGGTGCTTGGCACCAAGAAGGCCGAGGCGATGGGCCAGTTCGACCTCTTCGGGGGGGCCGACACCGCCGCGGACGCGGTGTTCGCCATCAAGGTGCCCGACGAGGAATGGGAGGACAAGCACAAGCTGGCGCTCGAGCGAGAGATGCTGGGACTCTACGTGTCCGGCCATCCCCTCAACGGCGTCGCGCATCTCCTTGCCGCGCAGGTGGACACCCACATTCCGGCGATCCTGAACGGGGACGTGCCCAACGAGGCGCAGGTGCGGGTGGGCGGCATCCTGGCGTCGGTCAACAGGCGCGTCAACAAGAACGGAATGCCTTGGGCCTCCGCGCAATTGGAGGACCTCACCGGCGGGATCGAGGTGATGTTCTTTCCGCACACGTACTCGACGTTCGGCGCGGAGATCGCCGACGACACCGTCGTGATCGTCAGCGGAAAGGTGAATGCACGGGACGACCGGCTGTCGCTCATCGCCAACGATCTCGTCGTTCCGGACTTCTCGAACGCTCAGGCCGACCGTCCCGTGGCGGTCAGCCTGCCGACCAGGCAGTGCACGGTGGAGAAGGTGGGCGCCCTCAAGCAGGTGCTCGCCAACCACCCGGGAACCTCACAGGTTCGACTGCGGCTCATCAGCGGCGACCGCATCACCACGCTCGAGCTGGATCAGGCCCTGCGGGTGACGCCGTCGTCAGCCCTGATGGGCGACCTCAAGGCGCTGCTGGGTCCGGGCTGCCTCGGGAATTGACGTTCGGGCGCCGTCATCAGAACCGGTAGCGAAGGATCCGTGCCTTGCGCGCCCCGGTCTTGGTCTTCCCGCTGAGCCTGGTGGCGATCCGCACCCAGCCGGGGAACAGGTCCACCTCGGGAGCCGTGGTGAGGCTGGCCTCTTCAACCAGCTGCAGCCGCGGATTCCACGTCTCGGGATGGTGCGCGTCCTTGAAACCGGCGTAGCCCCACTGACTTCCGACGTCGTGAAACATCTTCTGGGGCATGAGTTTGATGGCGACGTGGCTGAACCAGCCGATGCCGCCGTAATCGTTGAAGGCCAACTCCCCGGAACCGAAGTGGTCGGTGATCCCGCGGAACAGATCGACGATCACCTCTTCGGGGAGAAACGCCAGCAGTCCGTCGGCGATCAGGATGGTGGGCCGGTCGGCGGGAATCGTTTCCGCCCAGCGCTTCTCGGCGAGCGATACCCCAACCGAATGCGAACCCGGACGGCCTGGCAGAACCCGATCGCGCAGCGCGACGACGCCGGATAGGTCGACGCTGTACCAGTCGACCGACGCGGGCGGGTCGACCCGGTAGACGCCGCAGTCCAGGCCCGCGCCGAGATCCACGACGACGGCGTCCTGATGGGCGGCGACGAAGCTGCGCACCCGGTCGTCGAGCATCTTGGCCCGCAGCGCCGTCTGGCACACCACGCTGGAGCTGACGCCGAGGCCTGCGAAGTCGTAGTCGATGGAGCCGACGACGTCGTCGGCGAGCGTGTCACCGAGGATGGGCCGTGCCCACCGACTGTCCAGCGCCCTGGCGTATTGCGTGAGGAAGGCCGTCTGTTCGATCGGTGACAGCGTGGAGGCTTGAATTGTCATGTGCGCCAACGTACTCCCCGTTCGAAACTCACGGTAGAGACTGAACGATTAGCCCAAAACGTTCACCGCACGCGCAATGACGAGCGCGATCGTCGTCATCGACACCAGTGACTGGACCGTCATCATGCCCTTGGCCCAGCGTGCCAGGGGCATCGTGTCAGTGGGGGAGAACGCCACCACGTTGGTGAAGCTGACGTACAGATAGTCGACGAACGTCGGCCGCCAATCGGGTCTGGCCTTGTCCGGGTCCGACATCTGCGGGAACAGGAAGTCGGGATACGGCTGCTGACCGGCCCGCCGCGCGAACGGACCGCCGCGGTCCAGTTCCCAATACCAGATGCCGAACGCGATGACGTTGGTGACGAAGATCGCGGCGCCACTGCCCAGCAATACGGCCGCGTTGTTGCTCACCTCGCCGCTGAGGATCCGCTTGGCCAGGACGATGGCCGACGCCGTGTTGTCGATGGTGATGGCGGCGGTCAAGGCGAGGCTGGCCCACTTTCCGACCGTCGTGGGCCGCGACAGCCGCACCGGATTGATTGCAAG
Organism: Mycobacterium sp.; assembly: GCF_050701675.1. GTDB lineage: Bacteria > Actinomycetota > Actinomycetes > Mycobacteriales > Mycobacteriaceae > Mycobacterium. Next base: position 6,240 of record NZ_JBOGDD010000446.1, read on the forward strand.
CAGCACCAGGAGCAGGAGCAGCTCCATGCCGACCAATGGCCAGCGCGGCACCACCGTGTACTGCACGGGAATCGAGTGCTGGATGACGACTGCGGCAAGGATCGCGATGACGACCGGCCAGCGGTTCTCCGGATCGCCGGGCCGCAGCCACGACGGGACGTGGTGTTCTGCGTCGGAGGCGAGGTGCTCGGCCCGCTGCACGAAGGCCTCGATCTCTTGCGAGTGTTCGGGAGTTTCCGCCATGTTCCCAGTGTGTCCGTCACGATGGACCGATGAATGACGACACGACCGACTCGGCTTCACCATCCAGACACGTCAGCGTGTGGATCGATGCCGCACCGGAGGCGGCGTACGCCTTCGCATCCGATCGGGACGCGTTACCGCGCTGGGCGGCAGGCCTCGCCGATCCGGCGCTTGCGGACGCCGACGTCGAATTCGTGCCTGGTAATGAGTTCGGCGTCCTGGACCACGTGGTCCGGCTGCCGACCGGTGAGCAGGTGTACAACCCGATGCGGGTGATTCCGGCAGGCCCGGGTGAGCCGGGGTGTGAGGTGGTGTTCACGCTTCGGCGGCGCGCTGGCGTGACAGACGACGAATTCGAAGCCGACGCCGCGGCGGTGACCGCTGATCTGGAGACGTTGCGCCGGTTGGTCGAGAACGCAGGCTAGGCGTCGGAGGAACTGAACACGCTCAGGCCGAGCCAGATGACGGCCGTGGCCACCGCTGCGGCGAGTACGGCGGTGGCGGCGCTCGTCGTCGCGACTCCGACGACGATCAGGACGAGCACGCCGACGGCCAGGGCGACGAGCTTGTAGACCGGCCACGGGACACCCGCGATGGGCACCTTCGTCGACGTGGTCATGCATTGACGATAGCTCGCAACTTAGATTTCGGCCAGCCGAAACACCGATTCCGGGGAGGGTCTCTTCCATCGGTCATATGCTGGTCGGATGCCTTTGACTGGAGAGTACGAACCAAGCACGTCGGATTGGGCCAGGGAGAATGCCGAGACGTTCATGGCGTCGGGCGGCACGGAGGGAACGGAACTCAAGGGCAGGCCGGTGATTCTGCTGACCACCATCGGGGCGAAGTCCGGAAAGATCCGCAAGACCCCGCTGATGCGGGTCGAGCACGACGGGCAATACGCGGTGGTGGCGTCCCTCGGCGGCGCGCCGAAGCACCCGGTCTGGTACTTCAACATCAAGGCCAACCCGCGTGTCGAGCTGCAGGACGGCGCCGTTACCAAGGACTACGACGCGCGCGAGGTGCTCGGCGAGGAGAAGGCGGTCTGGTGGGAGCGCGCCGTCGCTGCGTGGCCCGACTACGCGGAGTACCAGAAGAAGACCGATCGTCAGATCCCGGTGTTCGTGCTGACACCCGTGAGCTAAACCCGTTTTCGCAGGGGAGCGGGCAAGTGGCACCATTGATCGGTGTCCGCCGAACTGAGTCAGACCTCTCGCCGTCCCGCGCCACTCGGCGCCTCGGACATCGATGAGGCCGCTCAGCGAATTTCGAAGGTGGTCACTCTCAGCCCGCTGCAGTTCAGCGACCGGTTGTCGGCGCAGACCGGGCTGCAGGTTTACCTCAAGCGCGAGGATCTGCAGGCGGTCCGCAGCTACAAGTTGCGAGGCGCATACAACCTCCTGATGCAGTTGACGCCGGAGGAGATCGCGGCGGGTGTCGTGTGTTCCTCCGCAGGCAACCACGCCCAGGGCTTCGCGCTGGCCTGCCGCTCGATGGGGATCCACGGGCGCGTCTACGTGCCTGCCAAGACTCCCAAACAGAAGCGCGACCGGATCCGCTATCACGGCGGCGAGTTCATCGAGTTGATCGTCGGCGGGGCGACGTACGACCTCGCCGCTGCCGCCGCGCTCGATGACGTGGCGCGTACCGGTGCGACCCTGGTGCCGCCCTACGACGATCTGCGCACCATGGCGGGGCAGGGCACGATCGCGGTCGAGATCCTTGCGCAGCTGGAGACCGAACCCGACCTCGTCATCGTTCCCGTCGGCGGCGGCGGGTGCATCAGCGGCATCACCACCTACCTTGCGGAGCGGACCACCAGAACGTCGGTGCTTGGAGTGGAGCCGGCAGGAGCGGCCGCCATGGTCGCGGCGCTGGCCACGGGCGAACCCGTCACGCTCGAGCACGTCGATCAGTTCGTCGACGGGGCCGCCGTCGCGCGGGCCGGGGCCCTGCCGTTCGCCGTGTTGGCGGCGGCCGGTGACATGGTCTCGATCACCGCTGTCGACGAGGGAGCGGTCTGCACGGCGATGCTCGATCTGTATCAGAACGAGGGCATCATCGCCGAGCCGGCGGGTGCGCTGTCGGTTGCCGGGCTGACGGAGGCCTGCTCCGAGGGCACCGTCGAACCTGGATCGACCGTGGTGTGCCTGATCTCGGGCGGTAACAACGACGTCTCCCGATACAACGAGGTACTCGAGCGGTCCCTGGTGCACCTGGGCCTCAAGCACTACTTCCTGGTCGACTTTCCACAGGAGCCTGGGGCGCTGCGCCGATTCCTCGACGAGGTGCTCGGCCCGAACGACGACGTCACGCTATTCGAGTACGTCAAGCGCAACAACCGCGAAACGGGTGAGGCGTTGGTCGGCGTCGAACTGGGCTCTGCGGCCGACTTCGACGGCCTGATGGCCCGGATGCGCACCTCCGAGATGCACGTCGAGGCGTTGGAGCCGGGTTCGCCCGCCTACCGTTACCTGACCTAGGACGATGCTGATTTAGTGGCGCGGATGTCGGCGTGCCAAAGCGGGTTCGGTTGGTCTCTTACGAGCTGACCGACCTCGGTCTCTCACTGCATCAGATGATGCGCGGCCTCAAGACCTGGGCGAAAGAGCGGCGGCTGTTTAGTTCCAGCCGCCGTCGGCTTCGATGGTGGCGCCGGTGACGAAGGACGCGTCTGGGGAGAGCAGAAACGCGACCACGGCGGCGATTTCGTCGGGTTGACCCAACCGGCCGAGGGCGCTCATGGAACGGATGAGCGCGGGAAACGGCACGTCGGCGAGGGCGGGGTGGACGTAGTTGGGGGCATAGCTGGCCATCCGGGTGGCGGTGGCGCCCGGGGCGATCGCGTTGATGGCGATGTTTCGCTCGGCGAGTTCGGGAGCCAGAT
>NZ_JBOGDD010000447.1:0-27341 GCF_050701675.1 Mycobacterium sp.
GGGTCAGGATCGCCGAGATCGGCAGCACGAACAGCAGCCAGCCGATACCAGACGTGGAGCCGCCGAACATGCCGCTGTTGTTGATCGTCTTGGCGAACACGTCGGAGAGGCTGGCGTGCTGCTTGGGAATCACGATCAGGATCCCGATGACGATCGCGGCACCGGCCACGTGCCACCACACCGAGACGTTGTTGATGATGGCCAGCAGGTGGCTGGAGAAGATGTTGATGGTCGCCGACGCCGCCAGGATGATCAGGAAGATGATGAACGTCCTGGTCAAGCTGTAACCGGCGAGCCAGGTCTCACTGAACGTGCCGAGCGTCAGATCGAGGAACGTCGCGCAGCCGTAGGACACGGACGCCAGGATGGCGATCAGCCCGATCAAGTTCAGCCAGCCGGTGTAGAAGCCGGCCTTCGCGCCGCCGAGTTTGCTCGCCCACCAGTAGATGCCGCCCGAGGTGGGGTAGGCGGACACCAGCTCGGACATGCACAGCCCGATGACGAGGATGAAGGCCGATACGATGGGCCAGCCCCAGGCGATCGCGGCCGGGCCGCCGTTGTTCCAGCCGAGACCGAACGAGGTGAAGCAACCCGCGAGGATCGAGATGATCGAGAACGAGATCGCGAAGTTGCTGAAGCCGGACCAGGAGCGGTTCAACTCCTGCGTGTAGCCGAGTGACGCAAGGTGTCTTTCGTCGTCAGACAGTTCTTCATGACCCTCTGGCACGGTGGTCTCCTTCTCGGGGCAGCGCTCTCCGAGAGCGCTCACTGAGTAAGCACAATAGAGTGGCAATGGTCTGGTGTCCTACCTTTGGCAGTGACGGTTGTGTAAATGTGTGAAGGGATTGCCCGGTGGCACGAATCCAATGGTTGACTTCGAGCCATGTTCGTCGGTTTGAGAGGCAGGGCTCATGAGTAAGGGAAGCGCTCGATCCGGCATGCTCCAGCTGGCCGAACTCGAGCAGATGGTGGCGGCAGGCGAGATCGACACCGTCATCGTCGCCTTCACCGACATGCAGGGCAGGCTGACGGGCAAACGGATCTCGGCTCGGCTCTTCGTCGACGACGTCATCGCGCACGGGGCCGAGTGCTGCAACTATCTGCTGGCCGTCGACGTCGACATGAACACCGTCGACGGATACGCGATGTCGAGCTGGGAAGCCGGCTACGGCGACATGGTGATGACGCCGGACTTCTCGACGCTGCGGCTTCTGCCGTGGTTGCCTGCCACCGCTCTGGTGATGGCCGACCTCGGCTGGCACGACGGCAGCCCGGTGGTTCCCGCGCCGCGCAGCATCCTGCGCTCACAACTCGACCGGCTCGCCGAAAGGGGCATGGGCGCGGTGGCCGCCACCGAACTCGAGTTCATGGTGTTCGACGACACCTACCGCGACGCCTGGAAGTCCGACTACCGCAACCTGACTCCCGCGACCGACTACAACATCGACTACGCAATGCTGGCCTCGACCCGGATGGAACCTCTGCTGCGCGACATCCGCGTCGGCATGGAGGGCGCCGGGCTGTACTGCGAGGGCGTCAAGGGCGAGTGCAACCTCGGTCAGCAGGAGATCGGGTTCCGCTACGACGACGCACTGGTCACCTGTGACAACCACACGATCTACAAGAACGGCGCGAAGGAAATCGCCGATCAGCACGGCAAGAGCCTCACGTTCATGGCGAAATACGATGAGCGCGAAGGCAACAGCTGTCACATCCACCTCTCGTTCCGCGGAACGGATGGTTCGGCCGTGTTCGCCGACGACGATGCCCCGGACGGCATGTCGCCGATGTTCCGCAGCTTCATCGCGGGCCAGCTGGCCACTCTGCGTGAGCTGACGCTCTTCTACGCACCGAACATCAACTCCTACAAGCGGTTCGTGGACGGGAGCTTCGCGCCGACCGCGGTCGCGTGGGGGATGGACAACCGCACATGTGCGCTGCGGGTCGTCGGCCACGGGCACGGCATGCGGATGGAGTGCCGGGCGCCTGGCGGTGACGTCAACCAATACCTCGCCGTGTCCGCGTTGATCGCAGGGGGTCTGCACGGCATCGATCAGCAGCTCGAGTTGCCCGACGCATGCGCTGGCAACGCATATACCAGTGGCGCGGAACGACTCCCGACCACACTGGCCGAAGCGGCGGCGTTGTTCGCCGAGTCGACGGTGGCGCGCGAGGCGTTCGGCGACGAGGTCGTCGAGCACTACCTCAACAACGCCAGGGTCGAGCTGACGGCCTTCAATTCTGCGGTCACCGATTGGGAGAGGCGACGTGGTTTCGAACGACTGTAATTCGAGCGCGTCTGCTCGGCCGGTGATTGGGCTCACCACCTACCTTCAACAGGCCCAGACCGGGGTGTGGGACGTCCAGGCGAGCTTTCTGCCCGCGATCTACGTCGAGGGCGTGACACGGGCGGGGGGCATCGCCACGCTGCTGCCGCCACAGCCCGTGGACGACGGGATCGTCGGGCGCGTTCTCGACGGGCTGGACGGCTTGGTGATCACCGGCGGGCGCGACGTCGACCCCGCCGCCTACGGCCAGGCTCCGCATCCGAAGACGGATGAACCGGCGCTGGATCGGGATGCGTGGGAATTCGCCTTGGTGCGTGGGGCATTGGCGCGGGGACTGCCCTTGCTCGGCATCTGTCGCGGCGCCCAGGTGCTCAACGTCGCGCTCGGCGGGACGCTGCACCAACACCTGCCCGACGTGGTCGGTCACAACCAACATCAGCTGGGCAACGCCGCGTTCAGCACGTCGTCGATCCAGACCGTTCCCGGGACCCGACTGGCCGCGCTGATCGGCGAGTCCACCGACGCCCAGTGCTACCACCACCAGGCCATCGCCGAGCTCGGCAAGGGACTGATCGCCACGGCGTGGGATACCGACGGGGTGATCGAGGCCGTCGAGATACCGGGCCAGACGTTCGTGCTTGCGGTGCAGTGGCACCCCGAGGAACGTCTCGACGATCTGCGGCTCTTCTCCAGTGTGGTTCAGGCCGCAGCGGCTTACTCAACGTCCAAGGTAGCGGTCAAGGAAAGGAACACAGCGTGAGCACGTCGACACTGATCAATCCCGCGACCGAGGAGGTGCTTCGCACCGTCGAGCAGCTCGACGTCCCCGCGGTCGACGACGCGGTGGCTCGTGCGAAGTCCGCACAGAAGCAGTGGGCCAAGCTGGCGCCCGCCGAGCGGGCCGGTGCGTTGCGGTCGTTCGCCGCGCAGGTGGATGCCCACGTCGATGAGCTGGCGGCGCTGGAAGTGGCCAACTCCGGACACGTGATCGGCAACGCCGAGTGGGAGGCCGGACACGTCCGCGACGTGTTGCAGTTCTACTCGGCCAGCCCGGAGCGCATGTCCGGCAAGCAGATTCCCGTCGCCGGTGGCCTGGACGTCACCTTCAACGAGCCGCTCGGCGTCGTCGCCGTGATCGCTCCGTGGAACTTCCCGATGACCATCGCGTCGTGGGGTTTCGTACCGGCGCTGGCCGCTGGCAACGCCGTCTTGGTCAAGCCCGCCGAGATCACCCCGCTGACCACCATGCGGTTGGCCGAACTCGGACGAGAGGCCGGGTTGCCCGACGGACTGTTCCAGGTTCTGCCGGGCAAGGGCTCGGTGGTGGGGGAGCGCTTCATCAGTCACCCCGACGTCCGCAAGATCGTCTTCACGGGCTCCACCGAGGTGGGTGTCAAGGTGATGGCAGGCGCAGCCGCGCAGGTGAAGCGGGTGACCCTGGAGCTCGGTGGCAAGAGCGCCAACATCGTCTTCGACGACTGTGACCTGGAGAAGGCCGCGGCCACCGCGCCGTACGGCGTATTCGACAACGCGGGACAGGACTGCTGCGCCCGTAGTCGCATCCTGGTTCAGCGTAACGTCTACGACAAGTTCATGGAGCTGTTGGAGCCTGCGGTGAAGGGTCTCGTCGTCGGCGATCCGTCATCGCGGGACAGCGAGATGGGGCCGCTGGTGTCGCGCCCGCACTTCGACACCGTCGCATCCTACGTCCCCGACGGCGCGCCCATTGCATTTCAGGGTTCCGCACCATCAGGGCCCGGATACTGGTTCCCACCAACGGTTCTCACTCCACAGCGGACCGATCGCTCGGTCACCGAGGAGATCTTCGGCCCCGTCGTCACGGTGCTGCCGTTCACCGACGAGGCCGACGCGATCGAGCTCGCCAACGATTCCCCGTACGGTCTGTCCGGCTCGATCTGGACGGACAACCTCTCGCGGGCGATGCGGGTGTCCCGAGCAGTGGAATCCGGCAACCTGAGCGTGAACTCGCATTCGTCCGTTCGGTACAACACCCCGTTCGGCGGATTCAAGCAATCGGGTCTTGGCCGCGAGTTGGGCCCCGACGCGCCGCTGCACTTCACGGAAACCAAGAACGTCTTCTTTGCGATTGGAGAAATCTAGATGGATCTGACCCAGCGGCTCGCAGGCAAGGTCGCGGTCATCACCGGCGGCGCCAGCGGCATCGGGCTCGCGACCGCCAAGCGAATGCGGGCCGAGGGCGCCACGATCGTGATCGGGGACATCGACCCGGCCACGGGCAAGAGCGTCGCCGACGATCTGAATGGCACCTTCGTTCGGGTCGACGTCTCGGACCAGACCGCCGTGGACAATCTGTTCGACACCGCCGCGGAGGCTCACGGCTCGGTCGACATCGCCTTCAACAACGCGGGCATCAGCCCGCCGGAGGACGACCTGATCGAGGCCACCGGCATCGACGCGTGGGACCGGGTGCAGGACATCAACCTCAAGTCGGTGTTCTTCTGCTGCAAGGCAGCATTGCGTCACATGGTGCCTGCGCAGAAGGGGTCGATCGTCAACACCGCGTCGTTCGTCGCAGTGATGGGGTCGGCGACCTCGCAGATCTCCTACACCGCGTCCAAGGGCGGGGTGCTGGCCATGTCGCGCGAGCTCGGCGTGCAGTACGCTCGCCAGGGCATCCGCGTCAACGCCCTGTGTCCCGGACCGGTGAACACGCCTCTGCTGCAGGAACTCTTCGCGAAGGATCCGGAGCGGGCGGCGCGGCGGCTGGTGCACGTTCCGGTCGGGCGGTTCGCCGAGCCCGAGGAACTCGCCGCGGCGGTCGCGTTCCTCGCCAGTGACGATGCCTCGTTCATCACCGCGTCGACCTTCCTGGTCGACGGGGGCATCAGCGGCCACTACGTGACGCCGCTGTAGTTGAGGCCAGGACGATGACCGCCGAATCGGATCCGCTGCCTGCCAGCGAGGCGCTGCTGCGGCCGGTGCGGCTCGGCAACGCCTTCGAGGACACCGTCGGCCGGTTGCTCGAGACCATTCGGCTCGGTGTGCTCGAACCCGGGGAGTCACTGCCGCCCGAGCGAGAACTGGCTACCCGGCTCGGCGTCAGCCGCGACACGGTTCGCGAGGCCATCAAGTCGCTGTCGGACGCCGGCTATCTGGTGTCGCGGCGTGGTCGGTACGGCGGCACGTTCCTTGCCGAGGACCTGCCCGCCCCCAGCGCCGACGGGCCACGCTTCAGCCGTGCCGACATCGACGATGCACTGCGGTTGCGCGAGATCCTCGAGGTGGGGGCAGCGCGGTTGGCGGCGGGCCGGACGCTGACCGCGGTCGAACGGGAGACGCTGTGGAGCAGACTCGCCGACGCCAACGGAGCGGCACCGGAGGACTACCGCAGGCTGGACTCGCGCCTGCATCTGGCCATCGCCGAGACCGCAGGTGTGCCTTCGTTGGTGCCGTTGGTCGCCGAGAACCGGATGCAGCTCAACGAGCTGCTCGACCACATCCCGCTGCTGTCCCGCAACATCGCGCACTCCGACGAGCAGCACGAAGCGATCGTGATCGCGATCCTCGCCGGCGACGGTGAGGGCGCTGCCGCGACGATGACCGCACACATCTGGGGCTCCGCGGCCCTACTGCACGGCTTCCTGGATTGACATCGTCCTCCCACCGCCCACCCATGGACTAAATTGCACACATGGAGACCGGCGGCGAGGCGGTGGTGCGACACGCGTCGTCGGCGCTCGCCGACGTCGACATCCATGGCTGGACGCAGCGCTTCGACCTGCTGTCGGACCCCAACAGGCTCGAGATCCTGCTGTGTCTGCACCGCGCGCCCGGGATCTGCGTGAGCGACCTCGCCGCGGTCGTGGCACGATCGGAAAACTCCGTCTCGCAAGCACTTAGGGTGCTGAGGCAGCAGGGCTGGGTGAGTTCGACCCGGGTCGGTCGCGCGGCGAGCTATCGGTTGGAAGACCACATCGTGCACGATCTGCTGCACTGGATCGGCGCCGCGCACGGGTAGGTACCGACCTGCCCATCTGAACAGCTAGACAGATGACTGGCCGCGACATAGTGTCGAGTCACATCTTTTCCAGCGTTTGGAGGGCACGTGGTCGTCAGTGCGTCACCGGATTCCCTAGCGAAACCGAACGTCGTCACCCGACTCGACCGCACTGACTGGCTGACGATCGCCGGCCTCGGCGCCGTGGTGCTGTTCCTGCACCTCTTCGGCTGGGGAGTCCTGGTGTTCGGCGTGGCTCCGCAACACATCACGCTCGGGTCGACGGGCGTTTTCGGCGTCGGCCTCGGAGTGACCGCCTACCTCCTCGGGGTACGGCACGCGTTCGACGCCGACCACATCGCGGTCATCGACAACACCACCCGAAAACTCGTCGGCGAGGGGCAGCGATCGCTTTCGGCGGGATTCTGGTTCTCCCTCGGCCATTCCAGCGTCGTCTTCGGGCTGGCGTTCCTGCTGGCGCTGGGTGTCAAGGCGTTGGTCGGTCCGGTCCAGGACGAGAACTCCTCGATGCTGCAGACGCTCGGCCTGATCGGTTCCCTGGTGGCGGGCACCTTCCTCATCCTGATCGGTCTGACCAATCTGTTCGCGGTGGTCGGCATCGCGAAGGTGTTCCGCGGCATGCGCACGGGTGATTTCGACGAGGCCGAGCTGGAACGCCAGCTGAACAGTCGCGGCTTCCTCGCCAGGCTGCTCGGCCGGGTCATGAAACGAGTCAGCAAGCCGTGGCATCTCTATCCGGTGGGACTGCTGATGGGACTCGGCTTCGACACCGCGACGCAGGTGGCGTTGTTGGTGCTCGCGGCGGGTACCGCCGCATTCACGCTGCCGTGGTACGCCGTGCTGGTACTACCGGTCCTCTTCGCGGCGGGGATGAGCCTCTTCGACGCGGCCGACGGGATCTTCATGGCACGCGCCTACGGGTGGGCCTTCCTCAAGCCGATCCGCAAGGTCTACTACAACCTCACCGTCACCGTGCTTTCGGTGTTCGTCGCCCTGGTGATCGGCGTCATCGTGCTCATCGGACTGCTCGTCGACCGTCTCGGGATCGAGTCGGGGCCGCTGGCCGTCATCGGCTCTGCCGACCTCGAGTCCGTCGGATTCGTGATCGTCGGGATCTTCGTCGTGGTCTGGCTGGGCGCGCTCGCGGTCTGGCGGTTCGGCCGGGTCGAGGAACGCTGGGACCGGTCGTGATTTGGGCGCGGTCCGTTGCGGTGAACGCAACCGAACGCGCCGAAGTCGCCTAGTCGACGAGGCCCAGCAGCGCGTTCTCGATGACCTCCGGTAGCGCCGGATGGATCCAGTACTGGCCCTGGGCAACCTCTTTCGCGGTCTGGCCGAAGCTCATCGCCTGAATGATCGGCTGGATGATCGAGGACGCCTGGTAACCCATGATGTGTGCGCCAAGGATCTTGCCCGTCGCGCGGTCACCGATCAGCTTCGCGACTCCGTGCTGGTCCTCCATGGCCCAGCCGTAGGCGGTGTCGCCGTAGTTCTGCACCTTGCTGACCACGTCGAAACCCGCTGCCCTCGCCTCGTCCTCCGTCATGCCGACCATGGCGATCTGCGGATCGGTGAAGACGGCCGACGGCACGTACCGGTGATCGGAGGCCCGCATGGAGGCGGTGTCGTCCCAGTCGCGCACCAGGTTGTGCTGCACCACTCGCATCTCGTGGTTGGCGACGTGCTTGAGCTGATATTCCGACGACACGTCACCGAGCGCGAAGACGCCACGCGCCGAGGTTCTTTGGAATTCGTCCACGATGACGCGACCGTCCTCGACGACGACTCCGGCGAGCTCGGCATCGAGCAGATCGCCGTTCGGGATTCGGCCGGTGGCGACCAGGAGGGCGTCGGCGCGCACGGTCGAGCCGTTGTCCAGAACCAGCTCGGTTCCCGACTCGTCGGTGTTGGCGCCGATCACGTTGCGGTGGGTGCGCAGATGCCACTTGTCACCTGCGATCTTGGTGAACTTCTCGCACACCGCGGCGTCGCAGTGCGTCAGCAGGGAGCTGCCGCGTACGACGATGGTGATCCGAACGCCCAACGCGGAGAAGATGTGTGCGAACTCGGCGGCGACGAATCCGCCACCGACGATGACCATGTGCTCCGGCAGCGAGTCCATCCGCATGACCGTGTCGCTGGTGTAGTACTCGACGCCGCACTCGTCGACCGCAGGCGGCACGTTGATCCGCGAACCCGCGGCGATCGCCACCTGATCCGCGCTGAACTCGTCGCCGGCATCGGTGCGGAGCAGGTATCTGCCGTCGTCCGACACGCCGGTGAACCTGGTGTGGCTGCCGTACACCGTCATGTTGGGCAGCGAGCGCTTGTACCGTTCACCGTCCTGCGCGATCGGGTCGATGCGGCCGAACACCCGGGACACGATGTCCTGCCACCGGATTGCGTCGACGTGCGCGTCCACGCCGTACCGCGACGCGTGCGTGATGGTGTTGGCGACCTCGGACGCATAGACGAACATCTTGGTGGGGATGCAGCCGACGTTCAGGCACGTACCGCCGAAGACGCTCTGCTCGCAGATCGCGATCCTCTTGTCGGCGTAACGCTCGTCGGGGATGCTGTTGCCAGAACCTGTGCCGATGATTGCCAGATCGAAGTGTTCCACGCAGCTAGCCCCGTTCGAAGTGTGTTGTGTCGCTCCGTGATTCAGAGCTGAGGTAGTCATCGAGCCAGCGGCCCAATTCGAGGTAGGCATCGGCGCGCGGCTCGGTCAGTGACAGGAACACGTCGTGTTTGGCGTCGGTGATCGGTGCGATCGTCTGGCGGTTGCCCACACAGCCCGCCCACCGGGCGATCTGCTTGACGTCCAGCACGGCGTCGCCGCGCTGAATCGACTCCGGGTCGGGCGTTTCGAGAACACTGTGACCTGAGCGCAGCAGGAGGTTCGGCACGCCGACGTCGAGCCCCCGGTGCAGCCTGGCCTGGCCCCTGCGGATCGCGTTGATCCAGCCGAACGTGATCGGGAACCCGCCCAGCGGCTTCAGGTCGAGGTCGTAGTCGAACTCGCCTGCGTAGTCACGGTGCAGGCTGCTGCCGTAGCCGCCGAGCGTGGGCTTGCGGATGACGTGCAGCTTGCGCAATCGGGCCAGGGCGATCAGCGTGGCCGACGTGGGCGCGGTCCGCAGGATTGCGGGCCCCTGCAGGTCGAGGAACGGGCTGTTGAGCACCAGTCCACCGACGGGGGACAACGTTCCTCGGCGCCGCATGCGGTCCAGCCACAGCGCGGCGATCAACCCGCCCGCCGAGTGGCCGTACACACAGACCTCGACCGGTTCGTGACCGTCGCCGTCGGCCGCGATGACGGCGAGTGCGCGATCCAGTTCCCCGTCGTAGCTCGCCAGATCCGTGGTGAAGTGCGGAGTCTGCCCCTGCTGGCGCGACCTGCCGCACTTGTGCAGGTCCAGCGCGTAGAAGGTGAACCCGCGTTCGGCGAAGTGGTCGGCCAACTCGGTGTTGAAGAAGTAATCGGTGTAGCCGTGCAGCGCCAACACCGCGTGCCTGCCACGGGGGCCGTCGCCCCGGCGCACCAGCGTGGCCACCAGCTGACCCTCACCATGCGGATCGCGGCCCAGCGGCAGGGTCAGCTGCCAATAGCCGGGCAGCACGTCGGGTTCCCATGCGGGCGCCCCGCCAGGTTCCTTCGGTGTCACGGCCCCAACTCTAGGCGGGCATCGGGTGTGACCGGAGGAACGTGGCCAGGATGTCGGCCGAGCGATTGCGGACCGATACCACGGGATAACCTGGTGAGACAGGAAGCCGTGACGAGCGGGTGTGCGACCACGAAGGGTCAAGGATCAGGTGTCTGAGGTAGCTAAGACCGACGTCGTGCTGGTGGGCGCGGGCATCATGAGTGCGACGCTGGCGACTCTGTTGAAGCTGATGGAGCCCGACTGGTCCATCACGCTCATCGAGCGGCTCGACGGTGCCGCCGCCGAGAGCAGCGATCCGTGGAACAACGCGGGGACGGGCCACTCCGCGCTGTGTGAGTTGAACTACACCCCGCAACGCCCCGACGGGTCGGTCGAGATCAGCAAGGCCGTCCACGTCAACGAACAGTTCCAGGTGTCGCGACAGTTCTGGGCCCACTCGGTGGAGAACGGCGTCCTGCCGGACGTGCGCAGCTTCCTCAACCCCATCCCACACGTGAGCTTCGTGCACGGCGCGGAGAATCTCGACTACCTCAAGCGCCGCCGCGAGACGCTCGTCGAGAACCCGCTCTTCGCGTCGATGGAGTACATCGACGACGAGGACGAGTTCACCCGCCGGCTCCCGCTGATGGCCGCCAAGCGCGACTTCTCCGAGCCCGTCGCTCTCAACTGGACTACGGACGGCACCGACGTCGACTTCGGTTCACTGACCAGACAGCTCACCGGCTTCGCCGCTCAACGCGGCATGACGACGCTCTTCGGCCACGAGGTGCGTGACCTGGGCAAGGAGTCCGACGGCAGTTGGACGCTGAAGGTCGTCAACCGTCGCACGGGGCAGAAGCGCAAGCTCAGCGCAAAGTTCGTCTTCGTGGGCGCCGGTGGCGGCGCCCTGCCACTGCTGCAGAAGTCCGGCATCGCGGAGGCCAAGGGATTCGGTGGCTTCCCGGTCGGCGGCGAGTTCCTGCGTACCGGAGACTCGACCCTGGCCGCCGCACACCAGGCCAAGGTGTATGGCCAGCCGCCAATGGGCGCGCCGCCAATGTCGATGCCGCACTTGGACACCCGCGTGATCAATGGTAAGTCCTGGCTGTTGTTCGGTCCGTTCGCGGGCTGGTCGCCGAAGTTCCTCAAGCAGGGCAAGGTCACCGATCTGCCGTTCTCGGTGAAGCCGAACAACCTGGGCTCGATGCTCGGCGTCGGACTCACCGAGATGAGCCTGGTGAACTACCTCGTCGGCCAACTCAGGCTCAGCGAGGGTGACCGGGTGGACGCGCTGCGGGAGTTCGCACCGGGCGCCGTCGATTCCGATTGGGAGCTCGACGTCGCGGGTCAGCGGGTTCAGGTGATTCGGCGCAAGGGTGCAGGTGGTGTGCTGGAGTTCGGCACCACGGTGATCGCGGCCGCCGACGGCAGCCTGGCGGGCCTGCTCGGTGCATCGCCGGGCGCCTCGACTGCCGTCCCGGCCATGCTCGACGTGATGGAGCGCTGCTTCGCCGACCGTTTCCCGTCTTGGGTGCCGAAGCTCAAGGAGATGGTGCCGTCGTTCGGCACTGAGCTGTCAGGCGAGCCCAAGCTGTTCGAGGAAGTGTGGGCATGGGGCACGAAGGTGCTCAAGCTCGACCAGAAGGCAACGGACGCACCCGCGGTCCCCGTATGACGGTCGCGCCGCGGCGAAGCTGGGCCAAGGACCTCGATGCCTCAACGCTGTATGAGCTGTTGAAGCTGCGCGTCGAGGTCTTCGTCGTCGAGCAGGCCACCCCGTACCCGGAGTTGGACGGTCGCGACCTGCTGGCCGAGACACGGCACTTCTGGTTGGAGGGTCCCGACGGCAAGGTCATCGCGACGCTGCGCCTGATGGAGGAACATCCGGGCGGCGAGAAGGTCTTTCGCATCGGACGGGTGTGCACCAAGCGCAGCGAGCGTGGTCATGGCCATACCAGTCGCATCATGCAGGCCGCGCTCGCCGAGGTCGGTGACGACCCCTGCCGCATCAACGCGCAGACATACCTGGAGGAGATGTACGCCAAGCACGGTTTCGTCCGCGACGGCGACGAGTTCCTCGACGACGGGATTCCCCACATCCCGATGTTGCGCGCCGGATCCCGCGGCGTGGGCTGAGCCCGGATGACGTCGTCTCCTGCCGCGCCGACCTACCCGGTTCCGTATCCGTTCAGCGCCCTCGTCGGGCAGGACCGACTGCGGCTGGCGCTCATCCTGTGCGCCGTGCGGCCCGAGATCGGCGGCGTGCTGATCCGCGGCGAGAAGGGCACCGCGAAGTCGACGGCGGTGCGTGGTTTGGCCCAGGTGCTCTCCGCGGTCGACGAGGGGGCCCGGCTGGTGGAACTGCCGATCGGCGCCACGGAGGACCGCGTGGTCGGATCGCTGGACCTGCAGCGCGTGCTGCGCGACGGCGAGCATGCGTTCTCGCCAGGGTTGCTGGCGCGCGCGCACGGCGGGGTTCTGTACGTCGACGAGGTCAACCTGCTGCACGACCACCTCGTCGACGTCCTGCTCGATGCGGCGGCCATGGGCCGGGTGCACGTCGAGCGTGACGGTGTCTCGCACAGTCACGAGGCCAAGTTCATGCTCGTCGGCACCATGAATCCCGAAGAGGGCGAACTGCGTCCGCAGCTGCTCGACCGGTTCGGCCTGACGGTCGACGTCTACGCGTCCCGCGACGTGGACACCCGCGTCGAGGTGATCCGGCGACGCATGGACTTCGAGGCCGACCCCGACGGTTTCGCCGCGCGCTACGCCCCCGATGACGTCGATCTCTCCCGCCGGATCGCATTGGCGCGCAGCGTCGTCGGCGCGGTGGTGTTGCCGGACAACGAATTGCGGCGCATCGCGGCGCTCTGTGCGGCGTTCGACGTCGACGGAATGCGCGCCGACCTCGTGGTGGCTCGGACGGCGGTCGCGCACGCCGCCTGGCGGGGCGCAGATCTCGTCGAGGAGGAGGACATCCGGGTCGCCGCCGAGCTCGCGCTTCCGCACCGGCGCAGGCGTGACCCGTTCGACGATCCCGGTCTCGACCCAGATCAGCTCGACGACGCGATGCAGCAGGCAGGCCAAACAGCTGAGGACCCCGAACCCGAACCCGAACCGGAGCCCGACCCGCCGGGTGGCGGGGGAGGAGCGACTGACGGTGCTGGCGCCGAGGCCGCCAATGACGCTGCACCGCAGCGTAAATCGCCGTCCGGTGGCTCGCGACCCAACGCCGCCCCGTCAGCCACCTTCCGCGCCAAGGCGCTGGTGGTGCCGGGAGTGGGGGAGGGCGCGCCAGGTCGTCGCTCCAGGGCGCGCAATCGGATGGGCACCCCGGTGTCGGCCACCGACGATCCGGAGGCCGGCCACGGGCTGCACGTCTTCGGCACGCTGCTGGCCGCGGCGGCCAGGCAGACCGGACCGGGGCGTCTCCGCCTCGGTCCCGCCGACCTGCGTCGATCGATTCGTGAAGGGCGTGAAGGCAATCTGGTGATCTTCGTCGTCGACGCGTCGGGATCGATGGCGGCGCGCGATCGCATGTCCGCCGTCGGTGGGGCCACGCTCTCGCTCCTGCGGGATGCCTATCAACGCCGGGACAAGGTCGCCGTCGTCACCTTCCGTGGACAGCAGGCGCAGATGCTCCTTCCGCCCACGTCGTCGGTGCACATCGCCAGCAGGCGGCTGGCGCACTTCGACACCGGAGGCAAGACACCGCTGGCGCAAGGACTCTTGGCGGCCAGGGACGTGGTGGTGCGGGAGAAGGCACGGGACCGCGCGCGTCGCAGCCTGGTGGTGATACTGACCGACGGCAGGGCGACGGGTGGCCCCGATCCACTCGGGCGGACTCGGACCGCCGCGGCGATGCTCGTCGCGGAGGGTGCGGCTGCGGTCGTGGTTGACTGCGAGACGTCCTACGTGCGACTGGGTTTGGCCGGGCAACTGGCCACCCAGCTGGGCGCGCCCGCGGTGCGGCTCGCGCAGCTTCGAGCCGACGGACTGACGCGGCTGGTCAAGTCGCAGGACGATCGCGCCGCCTGACTCGGACGCGCCGCCTGAATCAGAATGGGAGATTCCGATGCCACAGGGCCAACCGCTCGCCGTCCCCGCCGACGGCCTGACCACCAGGGCGCGTCGCAATGCGCCCCTGCTCGCCGTCCACACCGGACCCGGCAAGGGCAAGTCGACCGCCGCCTTCGGGATGGCGCTGCGCGCCTGGAATCAGGGTTTCGACGTCGCGGTGTTCCAGTTCGTCAAGAGTGCGAAGTGGAAGGTGGGCGAGGAGGCGGCATTTCGCGAACTCGGCCGCGTGCACGACGAGCACGGGATCGGCGGGCCCGTGGAGTGGCACAAGATGGGCTCCGGTTGGTCGTGGTCGCGCAAGCACGGATCAGACGTCGACCACGCAGCGGACGCGGCCGACGGCTGGGCCGAGATCTCGCGGCGGCTCACCGAACAGCGCCACGACTTCTACGTGCTCGACGAGTTCACTTATCCCCTGAAGTGGGGCTGGGTCGACGTCGACGAGGTCGTCGCCACGCTGGCCGATCGACCGGGTAATCAGCACGTGGTGATCACCGGCCGCGACGCCCCGCAGCAGTTGCTCGACGCCGCCGACCTGGTGACCGAGATGACGAAGGTCAAGCACCCGATGGACGCGGGCCGCAAGGGCCAACGCGGGATCGAATGGTGACCCCCTCCCTCTGCCCCTCCCTCTGGCGCGACCGTGCGTGTCTGTGCGCGACGCGCCGACTCCGCGCGTGCGAGCACGCACGCTCGCGGCGGGTTCGGTGAGCACTCCCGCGATCGTGATCGCCGCGCCGGCCTCCGGCAGCGGCAAGACCACGGTGGCCACCGGCCTGATGGGTGCGCTGCGCAATGCCGGCCGCGCGGTCGCCCCGTTCAAGGTCGGCCCGGACTTCATCGACCCCGGCTACCACGCGCTGGCCGCAGGGCGGCCGGGCCGCAACCTGGATCCCGTCATGGTCGGCGACCACCTGATCGGGCCCCTGTACCGGCACGGCAGCTCCAATGCCGACGTGGCGGTCGTCGAGGGTGTGATGGGTCTGTTCGACGGCCGGATCGATGCGAACGCCTCCGGCCCCGCCCGCGGGTCGACGGCACACGTCGCCGACCTTCTCGGTGCGCCGGTGGTGCTGGTCGTCGACGCCCGCGGCCAGAGCCACAGCATCGCCGCGCTGCTGCACGGGTTCTCGACGTTCGACCGCTCCGTGCGCATGGCCGGGGTCATCCTGAACCGGGTGGGTTCGCCACGGCACGAGGAGGTTCTCCGGCAGGCCTGCGAACACGCTGGTGTTTCGGTTCTCGGCGCGATCCCGCGAGCCGACGAACTGTCCGTTCCGTCCAGGCACCTAGGGCTGGTGACGGCGGCTGAACACGGTCAGCGCGCCCGCGAGGCGGTCGAGGCGATGTCCGCCCTCGTCGCCCGCCACGTCGACCTCGCCGCCGTGGCGGCCGTGGCGGCCTCGCACGTTCGGGCCGAGCCGTGGACTCCCGCCGTCGCGGAGCCGGTCACCGGCGCCGTCACCGTCGCGCTGGCCGCCGGGCGGGCCTTCACGTTCGGTTATCCCGAACACTCCGAACTGCTCCTGGCCGCTGGTGCCGACGTGGTCGAGTTCGACCCGTTGACGGAGTCGTTGCCCCCTGGCGCCGACGCGCTGGTGATTCCCGGCGGGTTCCCCGAGGAGTTCACCACCGAGTTGTCTGCGAACGGTATTGTGCGACAACAGATCAAGGATATGGCGGGACGTGGCGCCCCAATTCATGCGGAGTGTGCTGGCCTGACGTATCTGGTCGACGACCTCGATGGACATCCGATGTGCGGGGTGCTTTCGGGCACCGCCCGCTTCACCGAGCGGTTGACGCTGGGGTACCGCGACGCCGTCGCGCTCGTCGACTCGTCGCTGCACCAGGCGGGGACACGGGTGGTAGGGCACGAATTCCATCGCACCGCAGTGACATTCGCCGGCGAATGCTCACCGGCCTGGGCCTTTCGGAACGGCGCAGGGGCATCGGTCACCGACGGCGTGATCACCGCAGGGATGCATGCCGCGTACCTCCATGCACACGCGGCCGCGCACCCCCGCGCGGCAACCCGCTTCGTGGCGGCGGCGGCAACCTCTAAGCTCGCCGGGTGACCGAGAACGCCTACCTCGTCGGCATGCGCCTCGACGGCAAGAAGGTCGTCGTCGTCGGCGGAGGCAGCGTCGCCCAGCGCCGGATCCCCCTGCTTCTCGCCAACGGGGCCGACGTCCACGTCGTCACCCGCGAGGCGACGCCTGCCGTCGAGGCCTTCGCCGAGTTGAGGAACGGCATCACCCTCGAGCTGCGTGACTTCCGCGACGGCGACCTCGACGGCGCGTGGTACGCGATCGCCGCGACCAGCGACGCCGCGGTCAACGAAGCCGTCGTCGCCGAGGCCGAGCGCTCGAGGATCTTCTGCGTGCGGGCGGACATCGCCAGGGACGGCACCGCCGTGACCCCTGCGACCTTCGAGTACGACGGACTCAGCG
This sequence comes from Mycobacterium sp., assembly GCF_050701675.1. GTDB lineage: Bacteria > Actinomycetota > Actinomycetes > Mycobacteriales > Mycobacteriaceae > Mycobacterium. The sequence continues at coordinate 16,469 of NZ_JBOGDD010000447.1, forward strand.
TCGGGGTGCTGGCCGGTGGTGAGCACCGTCGTTCCGCGGCGATCCGCTCGGCGATCCACGAGGCGCTCCAGAGCGGCGTCATCACCGACGAGGTTCCTGCCGGTCTGCGCGGTGCGGTCGCCCTGGTCGGTGGCGGACCCGGTGACCCTGAGTTGATCACGGTGCGGGGCAGACGGCTGTTGGCGCAGGCGGACGTGGTGGTCGCCGACCGGTTGGCCCCGCCCGAGTTGCTGGCAGAACTCGCCCCCCACGTCGAGGTGATCGATGCCTCGAAGATTCCGTACGGGCGCGCAATGGCTCAGGACGCGATCAACGAGGTGCTGATCGACCGCGCCAGGGCGGGCAAGTTCGTCGTGCGACTCAAGGGCGGGGACCCGTTCGTGTTCGCCCGCGGTCAGGAAGAGGTCATCGCGTGTACGGATGCGGGCATCCCGGTGACCGTGGTGCCCGGTGTGACGAGCGCGATATCGGTACCCGCGTTGGCAGGCGTTCCGGTCACGCACCGCGGCGTGACCCACGAGTTCGTGGTGGTCAGCGGCCATGTTGCGCCGGGGCACCCCGAATCGTTAGTGAATTGGAATGCGCTGGCGGCGCTGTCGGGCACGATCGTCCTTCTGATGGCCGTCGAACGGATAGAGCTGTTCGCCAAGGTGCTCCTGGAAGGGGGCAGGCCAGCGGAAACGCCGGTTCTGGTGGTCCAGCACGGGACCACTGCGGCGCAGCAGACGCTGCGGACCACCCTTGCCGAGGCGCCGGAAGACATCCGGGCGCACGGCATCCGCCCGCCCGCGATCATCGTGATCGGGGCCGTGGCCGCCTTCGCCAATTAAAGGATTCTTAAGATTACTGTAAGGTAACCCGCTATGACGGCTCTCAACGATGCAGCGCGCGCCGCCATCGAAGGTGATGCGGAAAGCGCCGACGGGCGAGCTCCACGCACCCCCATTACGCAGGCCCAGATCGTGAAGAGCAGCTGGTATCCGACGTGGCTGCCGTCGCGGCGCTTCCTCGCCGCGGTGATCGCGATCGGCGGCATGCAGCTGCTGGCCACCATGGACAGCACCGTGGCGATCGTCGCGCTGCCGAAGATTCAGGACGAGCTCGATCTCTCCGACGCGGGCCGCAGCTGGGTCATCACCGCGTATGTGCTGACGTTCGGCGGCCTGATGCTCCTTGGCGGCCGTCTCGGCGACACCATCGGCCGCAAGCGCACGTTCATCGTGGGTGTCGCCCTCTTCACCATCGCCTCGATCCTGTGCGGTGTGGCTTGGGATGAGACCACCCTCGTCATTGCCCGCCTGGCCCAGGGCGTCGGCGCGGCGATCGCATCGCCGACCGGGCTGGCGCTCATCGCCACCACGTTCCCGAAGGGGCCCGCGCGCAACACGGCCACCGCGGTCTTCGCCGCGATGACCGGCATCGGCTCGGTGTTGGGGCTCGTCGTCGGCGGCGCCCTGACCGAGGTGTCCTGGCGGTGGGCGTTCCTGGTGAACGTCCCGATCGGCCTGCTGATGATCTACCTGGCCCGCAGGACCTTGCGTGAGACGCACCGCGAACGGATGAAGCTCGACGCCGCAGGCGCCATTCTGGCGACGCTCGCGTGCACGGCCGCCGTCTTCGGGTTCTCGATGGGCCCGGAGAAGGGCTGGTCGTCCACGCTGACGCTCGGCTCCGGACTCGCAGCGATGGTGTTCTTCACCGCCTTCGTCTACGTCGAGCGCACCGCGGTCAACCCCGTCGTGCCGTTCAGCCTCTTCCGCGACCGCAACCGGGTCGCCACCTTCGCGGCGGTGTTCCTCGCCGGCGGCGTCATGTTCACGCTGACGGTGCTCATCGGCCTGTACGTGCAGGACATCATGGGCTACAGCGCACTTCGTGCGGGTATCGGCTTCATTCCGTTCGTCATCGCGCTCGGCATCGGCCTCGGTTTGTCGTCCTACCTGGTGTCGATCTTCCCGCCGCGCGTGCTGGTGATCGCGGGCGGCGTATTCGTCCTCGCGGCGATGGTCTACGGCTCGACGCTCAACGGCGACATCCCGTACTTCCCGAACCTGGTCATCCCGATCACCGTCGGTGGCTTCGGCATCGGCATGATCGTCGTACCGCTCACGGTGTCGGCGATCGCGGGCGTCGCCTTCGACGAGATCGGCCCTGTCTCGGCGATCGCGCTGATGCTGCAGAGCCTCGGCGGCCCCGTGGTCCTTGCGGTCATCCAGGCCGTCATCACATCCAGGACCCTGTACCTCGGCGGTACCACCGGCCCGGTGAAGAACATGGACGTCGCGCAATTGCACGCGCTCGACCAGGGCTACACCTATGGTCTCCTGTGGGTCGCGGCCGTGGCGGTCATCGTCGGAGTGGTCGCACTGTTCATCGGCTACACGGCGCAGCAGGTCGCGCAGGCACAGGAAGTCAAGGAAGCGATCGACGCGGGCGAGATCTAGCTCGTTGTGTCACCGATGACGAGGACGAGCTTGCCGCCCGCGTGACCCGACTGGCTCAGTTCCGTCGCCGTTCGCCAGTCCTCGAGTGGGAATGTCCGGGCCACCGGTACTGAGAAGCGGCCCTCGGACGCCAGCTGCGCATAATCGCCGAGCATGTCGTAGTTCGGGACGGAATCGTCGTCGAACTGGAAACGTGCGCCTAGCTCTTCGGCCGCCGCAAAATCACTCAGCGTGAGCACGTGCGCTGGCGCTCTTACGGTGCGCACCAGGCGCGGCAGCGCATTGCTGACCGGTGCGGCATCGAGGACGAGGTCCACTGGTCCGCCGGCGATCCCGACAACGCGCTCTGTCATGCCGTCGCCGTAGTCGGTGACCTCGGCACCCACGGCGCGTAGTGCGGAGGATCTACTCGCCGTCACCGCGGCCGAGCCCGCTACCAGAGACCTCTGATCGCTCTGCGCCCACGGCGCGAATTCCCCGGCCTGCTACTTCGAGCGCATCGATGATCGCGCGCACCTCGTCGGTCTGCTCCGGTCGACTGACGGCGAGCGTCAGACGACCCAACCAGTTCGGGTCGTCGACACGGACGGTCGTCACACCGTCGGGCACCGATGGAGCGGCGAGTTCGGGCACCAGGCAGATGCCAAGCCCGGCGGCGACCAGGCCAAGGCGTGCAGGCCAACCCCTGGTGCGGTGGGCCACAACGGGATCGGACAACGTCGGCCATGCCGTGAACTGAGGATCGCCCGCCGCTCCTTCGCCGATCACCCATTTCTCCCCGACCAACTCGTGGACCGCCACCGCGGTGCCGTTCGCACTGCGCGCGTGCGCGGCCAGTCGGTGCCCCACGGGAACGGCCACGCACAGATCGCCAGCGAACACCCGGTGCGTCGCCAACCCGTCGAGGTCGTAGTCGGGGAGTCCGGCGCCGACGCCGATGACCGCAATCACTAGCCGTCCGTTGCGCAGGTCGCGGAGCAGCGCAGGGGTGGACCCCTCGCTCAACCGCACCGATAACCCGGGGTGCTCGACGGCGAGCCGAGCGATCGCCCTTGGTGCGAGAACCGCTGCAGCAGTGGGGAAGACGCCCATCCGAACCCGTCCTGACAGGCGGTCACCCAGACCATCGAGATCGCGTCGCAACGAATCCACGTCGGCAAGGATGCGCCCGGCGTAACCGACGACCGCACTGCCCGCTGCGCTGAGACTGACACCGCGGGCCTTGCGGACGAAGAGGGGCATGCCCGCTGCCGCCTCCATCGCGGCGACCTGACGCGAGATGGCCGGCTGCGAGTAACCCAGGGACCGTGCGGCGGCAGTGAACGACCCGAGCAGTGCGATCTCCCGGCACACCCGCAAACCCGCCAGGGTCATCTCGTCCACCCGACCCACATCACCCATGCGATCAGCGTATGCGTTCGATCCGAAACCCTCATCTGAAGTATGGATTGTCACGGCGTTGGCTGTCGTTGACCGGAGCATGACGAAGAGGGAAGAGGGCATGCCGAGAACCTGGTTCATCGCAGGAGCGTCCCGTGGCATGGGCCGCGAACTGGTCGAACAACTCCTGGCCAACGGCGATCGCGTCGCGGCCACGGCTCGCGACGTACATCAGCTCGACGACGTCGCACGCCACTACGGCGACCGGCTGTGGGTCAAGGCGCTCGACGTGACCGACACGTCAAGCGTTCGCGCCGTCGTCGACGACGCCTTTGGCGCGCACGACCGGATCGACGTCGTGGTGTCCAACGCGGGTTACGGAGTGTTCGGCGCCGCCGAGGATCTGAGCGACGAACAGATCGACCGCATGATCGCGACGAACCTGACCGGGTCCGTGCAGTTGGCCAGGGCGGCGGTGCCCCATCTGCGGGCTCAGGGTGGTGGCCTGTTGATGCAGATGTCGAGTATGGGCGCGCACGTCGCCTTCCCCGCCTTCTCGCTCTATCACGTCACCAAGTGGGGCATCGAGGGCTTCTACGAGGCGCTGGCCCAGGAGGTCGCCCCGTTCGGAATCCGCACCACCCTGGTGGAGCCCGGCGTCGTCCGCACGGGGTTCTTCGACGCCGCGACGCGCGTGCCGCTCAGCGAGCCCTACCTGGGCGGCCTCGCGGATCGGCCGCCCATGTCCACCGACGAGATGGTCGACAGCCTGCAGAAGACAGTGGCGGCAATCATCCGGGCCGGTGACTCCGCCGAGCCACCCCACCGCCTGATCCTCGGATCCGACGCCTGGCAGCTGGTCACCGAGGCGCTCAGAGGACGACTCGACGAGCTGATGCCACAGCGCGACAACGCCGCGACCGCGGACATCGGGTAGCCCCAGCCCGTTCAATCTCCGGTTTCGCCCCTGCCGCGCCTGGGTAGGGTGACGGCAATGTCTTCCGCTGGTGGGTCTTCAGGGTCGACTGACCACGCGGCCGCCTCGCTGTCGTCGTCGGTCCTTGGCGTCGCGATCATCGCCATCACCGGCATGCAGCTGATGTCGACGCTCGACGGCACGATCGTCATCGTCGCGCTGCCGCAGATGCAGGCTGATCTCGACCTCTCCGACGCGGGCAAGAGTTGGGTCATCACCGCCTACGTGCTGGCGTTCGGCGGCTTGTTGCTCCTCGGTGGCCGCGTCGGAGACGCCATCGGGCACAAACGGGCATTCCTCTCCGGTGTCGGCGTCTTCACCATCGCGTCGTTGGTGTGTGGGCTGGCAGGCGACGAATACACGCTGGTCGTCGCCAGAGCCCTGCAGGGCGTCGGGGCTGCGGTGTCCGCCCCGACCGGCTTCGCGCTCATCGCCACCACCTACGCCGTCGGAAGCGCCCGCAACCAGGCCATGGCGGTGTCGGCGGCCATGCAGGCGACCGGTTCCGTGCTCGGCCTCGTCCTCGGCGGTCTGCTGACCGTGATCTCGTGGCGCCTGGCATTCCTCATCAACGTCCCCGTGGGGATCGTGATCATCGTGATCGCTGCCCTGCGCATCGGGGAGACGCACCACGAGCGGCTCAAACTGGACATCACCGGAGCGATCCTCGCCACCCTCGGCTGCGCGTCCGCCGTCCTCGTCTTCACCCAGGGGCCCCCGCGCGGATGGGTCGACCCCTGGGTGATCGGAGCGGCCGTCGCAGCGGTCCTCTTCTTCATCGGATTCCTGACGGTCGAGCGGACCGCGGAGAACCCCCTGGTGCCGTTCTCCGTCTTCAACGACCGCAACCGGGTCATGACGTTCATCTCGTGGTTCCTCGGCGGTGGCGTGCTGCTGACGGTGACCGTCATGGTCGGCCTTCTGGCGCAGGACGTGCTCGGCTACTCCGCGCTGCGCGCAGGCATCTGCTTCCTGCCGTTCGCGGTGGCCGTCGGCGTCGGCAACGTGCTGGCCACCAAGCTGGCACCGATGTTCGCGCCCCGGTGGCTGATCATCGGCGGCGGGCTCTTCGTCCTGGCGGCCATGCTCTACGGCTCCACCCTGGACCGCACCATCCCGTACTTCCCCGACCTGTTCGTCCCGATCGTGCTCGGCGGATTCGGGATCGGCCTGATCTCGGTGATCCTGCCGCTGTGTGCGGTGGCGGGAGTCGGGCCCCGCGAGATCGGCCCGGTGTCGGCCATCACGCTGATGGTGCAGAACCTCGGCGGGCCCCTGGTGCTGGTGGCGATCATGGCGGTGCAGACGTCGCGCACGCTCTACCTCGGCGGCACGACCGGTCCCGTCAAGAACATGACGCCAGCCCAGCTCGACGCGCTCAGCGCGGGCTACACGTACTCACTGCTGTGGGTAGCGGGCATCTCGGTCGTGGTCGGCGTCGCCGCATTCTGGATCGGGTTCTCGGCCCGTGACATCGCGCGCGCCCAGCACACCAAGGAAGCCGTCGAGGCCGGCGAACTGTGAACGGTTTCGTGTCATGACGGCGCGCTAGCGTGACGTCGTGGACGACTCTCTGACCCGTCAGCAGATCTCCGATGCCGTCGACCCCCTGGGTTGGCGGCTGATCCTGGGGGCGGCGGTGACGCACGTGCAAGTGCCGTCGTTGTCGGCGGCTGCCGAAGCGGCGGTGGCCGCAGTCGCACCCGTCGGGGCGGATGGCGACGGGCACCTCAGCCTCGATCTGCACGCCGATCGGGTCGTGCTGCGTCTGCAGACCGCCGCCACGGGCGGCGTTACCGAGCACGATCTGGGGCTGGCCCGGACGGTGACCGACGCCCTCGCCGCACGGGCGCTGCGCACCGAACCCGGGGACGACACCGCGGTCCCACAGGCGATCGAGATCGCCATCGACGCACTCGACATCCCCTCGATCCGGCCGTTCTGGAAGGCCGTCACGGGCTACGTCGAGGCACCCGGCCCCGCTGATCTGCCCGACGGCGCGCTGCTCGATCCGCTCCGGCGTGGACCGGCGATCTGGTTCCAGCAGATGGACGTGCCCCGGCCGCAGCGCAATCGCATCCACCTCGACGTCGACGTCGAACCCGAACTGGCGCAGTCGCGGATCGACGCGGCGCTCGCCGCCGGAGGGACGCTGCTGTCCGCGGAGGCCGCCCCCGCCTTCTGGGTGCTGGCCGACCCGGAGGGCAACGAGGTGTGCGTCTGCACGTGGCAGGGACGCGACTAAGTAGGGTTGGCGGCTGTGATTACCCGCATGTCCGAGCTCTTCCTGCGCACTCTGCGCGACGACCCCGCCGACGCCGAAGTGCCCAGCCACAAGCTGCTGATCCGGGCCGGCTACGTCCGGCCCATCGCCCCCGGTCTGTACAGCTGGCTGCCCCTGGGTCTGCGCGTCTTCCGCAAGATCGAGCAGATCGTCCGCGAAGAGATGAATGCCATTGGCGGACAAGAGATCCTGTTGCCTGCCCTGCTACCGCGTGCGCCGTACGAGACCACGAACCGGTGGACCGAGTACGGCGAGACGCTGTTCCGCCTCAAGGACCGCCGCGGCAACGACTATCTCCTCGGGCCTACCCACGAGGAGATCTTCACCCTCACCGTGAAGGGGGAGTACAACTCATACAAGGACTTCCCGTTGCGGCTCTACCAGATTCAGACCAAGTACCGCGACGAGGCCAGGCCGCGGGCAGGGATCCTGCGCGGCCGCGAGTTCGTGATGAAGGACTCATACTCGTTCGACGTCGACGATGACGGGCTCAAGAAGGCGTACGACGCCCACCGCGAGGCGTACCGGAGGATCTTCGCGAGGCTTGGCGTCGAGTACGTCATCGTGTCTGCCGTGTCCGGCGCCATGGGCGGCAGCGCATCCGAGGAGTTCCTGGCCGAGAGCGAGGTCGGCGAAGACACCTTCGTGCGGTGCCTGCAGTCCGGCTACGCGGCCAACGTCGAAGCCGTCATCACCGCGCAACCCGAGGCCATCCCGTTCGACGGCCTGCCCGACGCCGTCGTTCACGACACCGGCGACACCCCGACGATCGCCACCCTGGTCGACTGGGCCAACGGTGCCGACCTCCCCGAGTTCGCCGGCCGCTCCGTCACGGCTGCGGACACACTGAAGAACATCCTTCTCAAGGTGCGCGAACCGGGCGGAGAGTGGGAGCTGCTGGCGATCGGCGTGCCGGGGGACCGGGAGGTCGACGACAAGCGGCTGGGCGCCGTCATCGAGCCCGCCGAGTACGCGCTGCTCGAGGACGCCGACTTCGCCAGCAATCCATTCCTGGCCAAGGGTTACATCGGGCCGAAGGGCTTGCTGGCCAACGGTGTTCGCTACCTCGTCGACCCGAGAGTGGTGGAGGGCACGGCGTGGATCACCGGGGCTGACGAGTTGGGCAAGCACGTGGTCGGCCTCGTCGCCGGCCGCGACTTCATCCCCGACGGCACGATCGAGGCCGCCGAGGTGCGCGACGGCGATCCCTCACCGGACGGGGCGGGCCCGCTGGTGACGGCGCGGGGCATCGAGATCGGCCACATCTTCCAGCTGGGCCGCAAGTATGCGGAAGCCTTCAAGGCCGACGTCCTCGGCGAGGACGGCAAACCGATGCGGCTCACCATGGGCTCCTACGGCATCGGGGTGTCCAGGATGGTGGCGGTCCTCGCGGAACAGCACCACGACGCCATCGGCCTGCGTTGGCCGTCTTCGGTGTCGCCGTTCGACGTGCACGTGGTCATCGCCAACAAGGACGACGGAGCGCGCACCGGCGCGACTGAACTGGCGGGGCAACTCGACCGGCTGGGGGTGGAGCCGCTGCTCGACGACCGCAAGGCATCGCCGGGGGTGAAGTTCAAGGACGCCGAGCTTCTCGGCGTGCCGTGGATCGTCGTCGTCGGCCGCGGCTGGGCAGACGGTGTCGTCGAGCTGCGCAACCGGTTCACCGGCGAGGCGCAGGAGATACCGGTCGACGGAGCCGCCGCCGCGATCGCGGCCACGCTCGCCGGCTAGCTCTCGGAGCCGCCAGGGAACGCGACCGTTGGCGGGACGACGCCGAGCACCTGGCGCCACTTGGCCGCGGTCACCGCGGCGCGCTTCACGGCGGTGACCGCCAGCTCGCGGTCCCCGGCGCTGTCGGCGCGTTCCAGGACCGCGCGCCAGGTGACGGCGGAGTCCTCCTCCATCCGGACGGCCAACTTCGCCGCGTCGGTGGGGCTGTCGACGTCGATCGGCATTTGGTAGCCCATCGCGGGAATGGGCGCCGCCACGTTGCGGCCGGTGAGCTTCGCGACGGCCTCCTCGCGCAGGTCGCGGTGCCCGGCCAGCGAGTCGGACACCAGGGCGTTGACGTCGGGTGAGGAATGGGCGGACACCAGGCCGTAGCCGTAGATGACAGCGTGCTCGTTCGCGACGGCATCGAACAGGGCGGCGTCCGCGGCACCCGATGGCCGTGACGCACTCGGCGACGGCGTCGCCCCCGGGGAGGTCACGACGCCTGCCCAGGGCCGGCCAACGCCACCGTGGCAGCCGCGGTGCACGCCGCGGCGATGGAACCCAGAAGACCCGCCCGGTAACCCGACTGCTGAGTGGCGAGCAGGGACGCCCCGTCGGCGGACTGCTGAAGCGCCGCGACCACGTCGGCGGCGGTGGGGGGTTTGGGAGGCGGTCCCGACGTGCTCGTCGGGGACGACGGTGACGACGGTGACGACGTGGCCGACGTGGTCGGTGGGGCCTCGCCGGAGATCCTGGTGATCTCGTCGCTGAGCGCCTTGGCGTGGGCGGCGCGCTGTCCCGCGACGGTGTTGAGAGTCGCCGCGAGCTTCTGGGGAGCCGCAGTGGCGGCGTTGCCGGCCAGCTCACCGTCGGACTGAGCTCGTTTGAGCTGACCGACCAGCGCATCGATGTCCTTGGTGGGCGGACTCGATGCGCAGGCGGTGGCAACGGTGCCGCCGAGCAGCGCCAATGCTGCCCCCCCGACGAGCAGTCGCCGCCTGCTGACGGTGGGGAGGACGCTCGGCACAGCAACATCCTGCCATCCCGTCCCCGCGACCCCCGCCGCCGTGGTTGCGCATCACCGCGCCTGGCGTTTGCCAATTGTGTCTCCGCAGCTGGCGTATCGTTGATACTCGGTTCGACGCTGGGTCCGCGAGAGGGTCCCGGGTGACCGTGTCCGTACAACTCAAGACGAGGAGCTCACCGTGGCATCGGAGATTCCGCTGCGGTCTGCGCGCTTGCCGTCGCAGCAACAGGTGGCTGAGCTGCTCGAAGGCGAGTTCGCTCGCGCCGGTTACGAAGTCGACGACGTCGTCATCGACGCCGCCGCGCGCCCTCCCAAGGTGACCGTGATCGCCGACGGCGACCGAGGTCTGAGTCTCGACGCACTGGCGACCTTGTCCCGGTTGGCCTCCGAGCTGCTGGACCAGCTCGACGATTCCACCGATGAGGCTCCCTACCTCCTGGAGGTCACGTCGCGGGGGGTGGACCGTCCGCTGGTGGCGGAACGCCACTACCGCCGTGCCCAAGGGCGCAAGGTCGAGATCACGCTGACCGACGGGTCGCAGGTGACGGGTCGCGTCGGCGAGGTCGCCGACGGTGTGGTGCGACTGGTGGTCGCCGACCGTCGCTCGGGTCTGAACATTCGCGAACTTTCAATCGACGACGTCGCCAATGCCGTTGTCCAGGTTGAGTTCTCATCACCGAACCCGCTCGAGCTCGAGCTGGCCGGGATGTCTGGCAAGGAGGCTGAAGAGTGAACATCGACATGGGTGCGCTGCATGCCATCGAAGTGGACCGGGGAATCTCGGTCGAAGAGCTGCTCGAGACCATCAAGTCCGCGCTGTTGACCGCGTACCGGCACACCCAGGGCCACGAGGCCGAGGCCCGCATCGACATCGACCGCAAGAGCGGCGTGGTGAAGGTCCTCGCGAGGGAGACCGACGAAGACGGCAAGCTGATCAGCGAATGGGATGACACCCCAGAGGGTTTCGGCCGTGTCGCGGCGACAACCGCCCGCCAGGTCATGCTGCAGCGATTCCGTGACGCCGAGAACGAACGGATGTACGGAGA
>NZ_JBOGDD010000448.1:0-3928 GCF_050701675.1 Mycobacterium sp.
TCGCTCGGGGCGAAGTTGGTGGGGCAGTGCACGGCCCCCCACTTCGATCGACGCGGAGTCCGGTTTATGGACGCCGGCGAGACATTTGATGATTGTCGACTTCCCCGAGCCGTTCTGCCCGAGTAGCGCGTGCACCTCACCGGGTTCGATGTCGAAGGAGACGTCTCGTAGCACCTGCACACCGGCGAATGCCTTGCTCAGCGAGGTGATTTGCAATGAGCGCGGAGCCGACGGTGATGGCGCCGAATCTACGGGTCCTCGCCTGGACGCAGGGATCTGAGCCGCGTCTTCGAACATCCTCGTCCTCGTCTCGCAATCGCCGGGTGACCACAAATTGGCACTTGCATTACAAATGCAACACCCGTAATCATATATGCGGTATACAGAAGTGGTGGCCGACGTCACTTCCGGGGAGTGCGACACGACGAACAGTGAGGACGACGATGTTCACCGCTAGCAAGGGGAGCTGGAGTTTCGCGGCCGTGATCGTCGCCATGACGCTCGCGCTTACCGCATGTGCGAACACGTCCGGTAGCGCCGGCGACCTCAGCCAAGGCAAGGCCGATCCCGCCTATCTCGCCACGATTCAAAAGCAGGTCGACGCCCTCAAGGCCCCGCAGACCGGGCTCCCTCTCACCGGCGGCCCCAAGGCCGTTCCGGGCAAGTCGATCTCGATCATCACCATCGCGATGGCCGAGGACTCCGCTAAGCGCGTCACACACGCACTCGATCAGGCAGCAAAGGACATCGGCTGGACGTCGACGATCTACGACGGCCAAGGGTCGGCAACCATCGCCAACGACAAAACGCAGCAGGCGGTCACCACTCATCCGGACGCGATCGTGCTGGTCGCCTTGGACAAGACCACCGTCGGTGCTGGGCCCGCCGCGGCCATGGGCGCCCACATCCCAGTGTCGTGCAGTTTCTGCTGGGACCTGGATGCGAAGGACACCAAAGGGCCGTACGTCGACGTCCAACCTGCACTCTCCCGACTCGCCGACATCGGACGGGCAAGCGCCCAGTACGCGTTCGTCCAACCCGACGGGCACCCCCACTACCTGCGATTCAACGACCCCGCGCTCAGCAACCTGATCTCGCGGCAGCGCGGCCTAGACGGCTTCATCGAGGACTGCCAGAAGTTCGGCGGCGACTGCAAGCTGTTGGCGAGCAAGGACTTTCAGGTGGCGAACGCGACCACGACCCTCCCCGCCGATGCCGCGAGCCTGGCTCGCGCGAACCCAGGCTTCAACGCCATCCGGGTGGGTTTCGACTTCGCCGCCCTGCAGGTCGTCAGCGGCTGCGACAAGCGAATCTGGTGACGGGCGGGAAGACCTTCCTCGTTTCGTCCGGCGGTGACGGCGCGAACCTGAAGCTCATCGCCGACGGCGGATACCAAAAGGCGAGCGCCGCGATCAGCTTCGACTGGTCGTCTTACGCAAGCATCGACAATCTAAATCGGATCTTCGCCGGCCAAGCGCCCGTCGACCAGAACATCCCGATCCGGCTATTCGATCAGTCCGACGCAGGCAGCGTCACCGGGGCCTGGGTCTCCGATGCGGACTTCCGGGCGGCGTACGCCAAGCAGTGGAAGGGCTGAACGGCCCAAACCAGGAAAAGACGTCGCGGTGCTTCGGCGGTCTCCGCAGAGGACCGACGCGCCGTTGGCAAATCAATGAAAGGAGCACGCGGATGGGTCGTGTCGAAGGAAAGGTCGCCTTCATCACCGGGGCGGCACGCGGACAGGGGCGCAGCCACGCCGTTCGTCTGGCGGAGGAGGGCGCTGACATCATCGCCGTGGACATCTGCGAGCCCGTCCTCGCCAACGCCTCACCACCAGCTACCGCAGAGGACCTCGCAGAGACCGTCCGGTTGGTCGAAGCGCTCGGGCGCCGGATCGTTGCAGCGAAGGCCGATGTGCGCGACTTCGATCAGCTGAAGAGCGCCGTCGACGAAGGAGTCTCGCGCCTAGGTCGGCTGGACATCGTGTCGGCGAACGCCGGCATCGCCTCGGTCGCGCTGCGGTGTGAGGACATCCCCGACGACGAGTGGACCAACATGGTCGACGTCAATCTAAACGGCGTTTGGCGCACCGCGAAGGCGGCGATCCCGCACCTGAGGGTTGGCGGTAGGGGCGGATCGATCATCCTCACCTCCTCGGCGGCCGGGCTGATCGCCTACCCGAACATCTCGCACTACGTATCGGCCAAACACGGGATCGTCGGCCTCGTCCGGACCCTGGCGAATGAGCTCGCGCCCGAATTCATCCGCGTGAACAGCGTGCACCCGACGACTGTCGACACCCCGCTGATACAGAACGAGCGCACCTGGAAGTTGTTTCGGCCCGACATCGAGACCCCCACCCAAGACGACTTCGCCGTAGCGGCCACCTCGCTCAACGCGCTACCCGTGCCATGGGTGGAGTCGATCGACGTCTCTAATGCCGTCCTCTGGCTCGCCTCTGATGAAGCGCGCTACGTCACCGGCGCACAGATCCCCATCGATGCCGGCGCAGTGGTCAACAAGTAGCGCTCCCCAAACCAACATCGGCGCGTTGGTCGGCGCCTCAGCAAGGAGAAGACACGATGAGCAATCTCGACGGACGAATCGCGCTCGTCACCGGCGCCGCACGCGGGCTCGGCGCGGGCATCGCGACCGCACTCGCGAAGAACGGGGCGACGGTGGTTCTGACCGATGTCAGCGACGCGACGGAGACCGCACAGAAGATCGCGGCGGACACCGGCGCCACTACTTGGGCGACCGCCCTGGACATCACCGACCGCACCGCAGCTGGCGCTTTGTGCGAACAGATCGTCGAACGGCACGGCAAGTTGGACGTCCTGGTCAACAACGCCGGCATCATGCAGAAGTTCAGCAACTTGTCCGACGTGTCCGCCGAGGACGTGGCGCGAATCCTCGAAGTCAACCTCGGCGGACCCATCGCCGTCAGCGCCGCGGCGATTCCCCACATCACTCGCAAGACGGGCCGCATCATCAACATGGCCTCGCAGTATGGCGTCCAAGGCCGGCCGGGCGTCGCCATCTACTGCGCATCTAAGGCCGGTGTCATCGGCATGACCCAGTCGCTTGCACTAGAGCTGGCGGCGGAGGGCATCACCGTGAACGCCGGGTGTCCAGGTACTCACTTGACCGGCATGCTGCTCGACCGCTTCCACGGCGAAGCAGAGGAGCAGGGCCTGCCTCCCGAGGCGGCGACACGTCTAATCGACGAGTTCGCCGAGGCCACGATCCCCGTGGGCCGTATCGGTACGGCCGAAGACGTTGGAGCGATCGTCGCGTGGATCGCATCGCCAGACGCGTCGTTCTCCACCGGCGCGTCGTTCAACGTCGCCGGCGGCGAGACCCTGTTCTGAGGCTGAAGGCATGGCGACATTGCCGGGATTGACCGGCCACGATCACGGCGTGCGCGCGCAACAGCCTTACTGCTACGCCCCCGTGCCCTCCGAGGGCACGCCGCGCCAAGACGACCGGCACACACGGTGAGCCGCTACACCGCTGACGCGATCGTGATCGGATCCGGTGCGGGCGGGGCGGCGGTCGCTGGTGAGCTGGGACGCCGTGGGATTACGGTCAAGATCCTCGAGGCGGGCCCGCCCGCCACGACCGCCCGTGGCGGGCATTCGCGGAATCCCAACCCCGCCGACGCCGCGATGCCCGAAGCCCTCGACTTTCTGAACCGCCACTTCGCGAGTTACAACGGCGCGGCCCAGGTCGACAGCGCGCTTCCCGGGCTCGGCACGATCCGTTCGGTCGGTGGCTTGTTCACGGCCTGGTCGAACAACGCGCCCACCCACGATGTCTCAGAGCTGCCCGACTGGCTGGACGTCGACGCATGGGCTCCGTTCGTCGAGCGCGCGCAGCAGCTTCTGGACGTCTCCCCCCGCATCCCAGAGAACGACCCGCGGTCGGC
>NZ_JBOGDD010000449.1:0-4154 GCF_050701675.1 Mycobacterium sp.
GGGTGCTTCCGGCGGCGTCGCGGTGTCGAACGCTCACGGAACGGTCACCGGTGCCGCCGGTGGTGTGCTGCTGCGTCCGTTCGCACGGCTCATCGCCTCGACGGGTGACAGTGTCACCACCTACGGCGAGCCCTGGAACATGAACTAACTCCCTAGTTCACACGTAAACAGCCCCCGGCCACGGCCGGGGGCTGTTTCGCGTTCGGGGTGGGGCGGGCTACTTGTCGCCGCTGGTGTGCTTGGCGGTATCGGGGTTGGGGCCGGTGCCCGGTCCGGCGACGGTTTCGCTGCTTCCGTCCCTCATCAGGTTGCGAATCTCGGTCAGAAGGCCCAGCTCGGTGTCCTGAGCCTGCTCGACCTCGCCCTTCTTCCGCAGCCGGTTGTAGGGCACGACGACCAGGAAGTAGACGACCGCAGCGACCAGGACGAAGTTGATGGCCGCCGAGATCAGGACGTTCAGATCGATGGTCTGACCGCCACCGATGCCGATCTTCAGGATCCCGACGTCGGTGCCGCTCGCGCCGATGCGACTGGTCAGCGGCGTGATGATGCTGTCGGTGAATGTCTTGACGAGAGCGGTGAAAGCGGTGCCGATGACGACCGCGACGGCCAGGTCGACGATGTTGCCTCGGGAGAGGAACTCCTTGAAACCCTTCAGCACGTGAGCTGCCTTTCTCTATGTGGTCTGGCCGTATGCCTGATCCCCCAGGTCGTCAACGTTAGCTGCGCAGGTGCGCTGCGGATGGTTCATTCAGGTGCTAGCTTCTACCGCGTGGCGATGCGGTTGGTCCTGGCGGGTGTGGCTCTGGCGATCGGAATTTCGACTGCCTCGGTGGGCATTGCTGGAGCCGAGCCGTCGAGTCCGGCTCCCGGCCCGACCACCACGTCGAGCGACGACGAGCTGACCGACATGGTGATGGACGCCGTTCAGAACGGCGCCGCCGCACCGAGCATCACCCCGGCGGTCCCGGCGCCGCACTGACCCGTCAGTGGAAGGTCAGGGTGATCGCCTGCGACAGCGAGGCGCCCGCCACGTCATTGGCCGCCGCGACGGGTAGCGCGATCAGCACGACCCCGTCCCGAGCCGTCTCCTTCGTCCTTGGCGAGACCAGAACCACCACTGCGTCGCTGGCCACCACCCGTGGTCCGGAACCGGCCGGCCCAGCGGATCCTGCCGAGTCCGACACGGCGAGCACGTCGACGACGTCGCCGGGACGCACCAGGTCGAGAAGGGCGGCATCGGCGAGATGGACGGGCACGACGCGCGCGTCCGGCCCAACCGACGCGTCGGCGAGCCGTGAGATCAGCACCCGGACGTCGGTGAGAACCTCGCCGCGGCGCGCAGGCCCGGCCAGTGTCGCACCGACGAGCTGGTTTGCGTTGGTCTGAGATCCGTCGGGAAGCGTTGTCGCCAAACGTGATTCGATGCGGAGGTCCGCGACCGCAAGCTCGACGCCAGGGGCCAGGTCCCTGGCCGCCACGACGACGTCAGCACGGCCGTCGGACGGATCGGGACGCAGGGCGGCGACCGCCGCCAACAGCACGAGCGCCCCTGCCGCGACGCGTCTGGCCACGACTGTTCTGGTCCAGTCCGGGCGCAGCCCATGGACGACGCGGGACGGCAGCGATGGATTGAGCGATTCCCCCATGCGGCAACGCTAGGCACGTGTCGCCCGTCGCGGCAGGGGGCAGGCGATCGCCTGTGGATAACTACTAGCTGGAGGCGGCGGCGGGTGAGCTCGACTTGCTCGCAGACCCGGTGCTGGAGCTCGACTTGTCCGAACTGCCCGAGGAGCTCGACGACTTGTCCGACTTCTCGGCCGGCTTCGACTTCTCGGCGGACTTGTCGGACTTCTCCGACGGGGCGCTCGACGACTCGCCATTGGAGCCGTTGATCGTGCTCTTCGAGGTGTCGCGGCTGTCGTTGCGGTAGAAACCGCTGCCCTTGAACACGACGCCAACGGAACCGAACAGCTTGCGCAACCGGCCCGAGCACTGCGGGCACGACGTCAGTGCGTCGTCCGTGAACGCCTGCACCGCGTCGAAATTGTTGTCGCACTCAGTACATGCGTACGAATAGGTCGGCACCAAAACCTCCGAGAAAATGTCGAAACTTGTTAGCACTCTAACGGCTCAAGTGCTAGAACCGCTACGTGGGCCGTGCCATTCCCGCGTCACTGGCGCTAGTCGCGATCATCGTCGCTGTTGCAGTGTGGATGCACGCCCACTCGGCACCCACCCCGCCCCTGCCGCAGACCTCGCAGCAGCCGCCGCACGCGGCCGGGGGCACGCCCCGATACGACCAGGCGAGGGCCGATGCGCGACGACTGCCGGTCAGGGGCTGGGATCTGCACTCCGACTTCGCGCGGTACCGATTCGGCGAGGCCTGGAGCGACGACGTCGACGTCGAGTTCGGACACAACGGCTGCAACACGCGCGACGACATCCTGCGCCGCGATCTGGCCGACCTGGTGGTGCGGCCGGGCACCTGCTTCGCCCAGGGCGGCACGCTGCACGATCCCTACGGCGGGGAGACGATCGCCTTCGTCCGCGGCCCAGACACCTCGAATGCCGTCCAGATCGACCACGTCGTCTCGCTGTCCGACGCTTGGTACAAGGGTGCCCGCGATTGGGACGACCAGCGCCGACGCGACTTCGCGAACGACCCGCGCAACCTCCTCGCCGTCGGGGGAGCGTTCAACTTCGACAAGGCGTTCCGCGACGCCTCGAGCTGGCTGCCGCCCAATCCGGTGTTCCGCTGCGAGTTCGTCGCGCGCCAGGTGGCGGTCAAGACGGCGTACGGATTGTGGGTCTCGGGCAAGGAGACGCAGGCGATGACGGAAGCGCTCACCGGTTGTTAGTGCCCTTCCGCGCGAACGTGGATTACCCCCAC
Source organism: Mycobacterium sp. (assembly GCF_050701675.1). Taxonomy (GTDB): domain Bacteria; phylum Actinomycetota; class Actinomycetes; order Mycobacteriales; family Mycobacteriaceae; genus Mycobacterium. Next base: position 2,894 of record NZ_JBOGDD010000449.1, read on the forward strand.
GCTCCGCGCCGAATTGCCGTGACGAAAGTCCACGTTCGGCGCGGATCGAGGGGCACGTCAGCCGAGTTCGACAAGGCCCACACCGGGAGTCAGGGCGTGCGTCACCGGTACGTCGTGCGGTTCGCCGGGCAGGTGCTCGAGCAGCTCGTCGTCCCTGACCAACGCGATCAGTCGGGCCGTGGGATCGGCCATGGCCAGCGACCGGTCGTAGAAACCCGCACCCCGGCCGAGGCGGACCCCGGCGCGATCGACGGCCAACGCAGGGACCAGGATCGTCGATGCGGTCCGGATTGCGTCGGCGGGCAGCCAGGGCGCGGCGGGCTCGCGCAGTCCGAAGGGAGCCTCGACGAGCTCGCCTTCGCGGTACTCGCCCCAGCTCAGCGGAAGCGGCGTGCCCGCGTCGTCCTCGCGTGCGACGGGCAGCAGCACCCTTGCGCCCACCCCGACCAGGGCATCGAGCATCGCGGGTGACCCCGGCTCGGAGCCGACGGGCACGTACGCGCAGACGGTGTCACCGGATTTTGCCTGGTCTGCCAGACGTTTGCAGAGCACATCGGTCTCGGCGCGTCGAACGTCGGCGGGCACCGCACGGCGGGCGGACAGGATGGCGGCGCGCAAGTCGGTCTTCGTCGATGGCACGGAGTCCACGATGTCACGGAGATATGCAGGGCATCCCGGGTTGCGGACCGTCAATGCCGTTATGGTGTGAATGATGACGACCCGGGCCCTGGTACCAATTCCACGCACCGCGATCGTTCCGGCTGCGGGCCTCGGAACGCGGTTCCTGCCTGCGACGAAGACGGTACCGAAGGAGTTGCTGCCCGTCGTCGACACCCCTGGCATCGAGCTCGTCGCCGCAGAGGCCGCCGAGGCGGGCGCCGAGCGGCTCATCATCGTCACCTCCGAGGGCAAGGACGGCGTCGTCGCCCACTTCGTCGAGGACCTCGTCCTCGAGGGCACGCTCGAGGCCCGCGGCAAGCAGGTGATGTTGGCGAAGGTGCGCCGCGCGCCGGCTCTGATCAAGGTCGAGTCGGTGGTGCAGAGGGAGCCGCTGGGCCTTGGTCACGCCGTGAGCTGCGTCGAGCCGAGTCTGCTGGACGACGAGGATGCCGTCGCGGTGCTGTTGCCCGACGACCTGGTGCTGCCCACGGGCGTGCTGGAGATCATGTCGAAGGTGCGCGCCAAGCGTGGTGGTTCGGTGTTGTGCGCCATCGAGGTTCCTGCCGACGAGATCAGCGCCTACGGCGTGTTCGACGTCGAG
>NZ_JBOGDD010000450.1:0-2580 GCF_050701675.1 Mycobacterium sp.
GGCGTGGCTCGTGGACGAAGTTCACCAACCCCGACTACGCCGGCATCGCGCGGGCCTACGGCGCCGACGGTGAGCGGATCACCTCGGCTGCTGATCTCGGGCCGGCCCTGCAGCGTGGCGTGGCGGCTGCGGGTCCGTACGTGATCGACGTGCCGATCGATGTGAACGTTCACCTGGTGGACAATCACGTCAGCGGGCCGGCGTTCTTGCTGGATGGTCGTGATATCCCCGCGGACGGCTCGGGTGTGCGGGGCGCCGGCGCTCCGGCGGTGCGTTCATGATCACCGACCCCGCAGAAATGGTGCTCCGGAAGTTCTCCCTCTACATCGACGGTGAGGAGGTGCCGGCTCTCAGCGGTGCGCGCTATCGATCCCAAGACCCATTTACGGGTCATCCCTGGGCCTCGGTCGCCGACGGCGGACCCGAGGACATCGATCGCGCGGTCCGCGCCGCCGAGGCCGCGTTCCGTGGAACGTGGGGCCGGCTATCGGGGGCAGATCGCGGTCGGCTGATGAACCGGCTGGCCGACGTGGTGGAGCGAGAAGCCGGCGTGCTGGCCGACATCGAAGTCAGAGACAACGGCAAGCTCCGGCGCGATGCCGAATCACAGATCGGCCTGTTGCCGGTGTGGTTGCGATACTTCGCTGGTCTGGCAGACAAGATCTACGGGCAGTCGATTCCGGACGCGCACCCGGACTACTTCATCTACACCCTGCGGGAGCCGCTCGGTGTCGTGGGGGCGATCCTGCCGTGGAACGCACCGTTGATCCTCGGCATGTACAAGTTCGCGCCTGCGCTGGCCGCCGGCTGCACGATCGTTGCGAAGCCGTCGGAATTCACGCCGGCATCGATGATCGCGTTCGCGCGGCTCTTCGAGCAGGCCGGATTCCCGCCCGGAGTTTTCAACGTCGTCGCCTCGTCGTCGCGCGAGACCGGGGCGGCTCTGGTCACCCATCCGCTGGTCTCGCGGGTCGCGTTCACGGGCTCGACGGCCACCGGCATCGCCATCGCCAAGAGTGCCGCCGACACCGTCACGCAGGTGTCTTTGGAATTGGGTGGCAAGTCGGCTCAGCTCGTCTTCGCCGACAGTGACGTCGAAGCGGTCGTCAACGGCATCACCGCCGGCGCCTTCGCCGCGGCCGGGCAGATGTGCCATGCAGGTGCGCGAGTGTACGTCGAGCGTCCGCTGTACTCCGAGGTGGTCGAGCGACTGTCCGAGCGTGCCGGACGGATCCGGCTTGGGGATCCCAAGGACGCGACCACCGAGGTAGGCCCGATCTCGACTGAGCCTCAGTTCAGCAAGGTGCTCGCCCTGCTGGAGGAGGCCCGGAAACAGGGCGCCGTGGTGGAGTGCGGCGGTGGCCGGGACACCGGCTTGACCGGCAACTTCGTGCGTCCCACCGTGCTCACCGGCGTCACCGAGGAGATGAACATCCTGCGTCAGGAGGTGTTCGGCCCGGTGGTCATCGTGCTTCCCTTCGACTCCGAGGAAGAAGCCGTACGGTTGGCCAACGACAGTCAGTACGGCCTCGCGTCGGGCCTGTGGACGAACGACGTGCGCCGGGTGCATCGGGTTGCGGCACGATTGGAGGCGGGGATCGTGTGGGTCAACTCCTACCGAGTCTCGTCGCCAGCCGTGCCATTCGGGGGCACCAAGATGAGTGGTGTCGGCCGGGAGAACGGCACCGACGCGATCTTCGAGTACACCGAGGTCAAGTCGGTGTACATCGAGACCTCGGGAGTTACACGCGATCCATTCCAGATGGGCTGATCGCCTGCGGCGAGGCCAGGTCCTGTACCCAGCGTTGCGGACAAAACCTGGCCTTGTCGCGTTGGTGGATCACCACGCCCTTGCGGGCGCAGATGCACGATCGGCGAGGACCTCGATCACATGACGATAGTCCTGTCCGGTCGCACGTGTCATTGCGATCTCACAGGTGCGGTTGCAAGATACGTACCCACTGGTGGGGCGGGCACGCACCTGCGCTGCCTCGGCGGTAGTTGCTGACGCAGTCAATTCGGGGTGGAGCATCCCCCGGTCACCGGCGAATCCGCAGCAGCCCCAGTCATCTGGCACGACGACCACCTCGGCCGCGGCACGGGCCACAACCAGCAACGCGGAATCGGTGCCCAATTGTGCCGACGAACAGGTGGGATGCACAGTCAGGGACGCCAACTTCTGGTGGGCCGGCAGTCGCGGTAGCACCCGGTCGGCCACGAAACTGACGGCGTCGACCACGGGGACGGCCGACGCATCCTGCTGCAGGATCTTGAGCAGACCTTCGGTGCAGCTGGACGCGTCGCACACCACCGGTATTTCACCATCCCGGGAAGCCGCGATGATGGCGGCCACCGTCTTGAGTTGCATCGCCTGATAGCCAGTGGCCATGCCCTTGGACGACCAAGGTGTTCCACAGCACAGCCCGTCGACGCCGTCCGGCACGGCAAGGACGAGACCTGCTTGGGCACATAACGCTTCGAAGGCTCGCTGAACTCCAGTGTTGCCCTCGCTCGGTCCGAACATGGCATTGACGCACGCTGGCAGATAGACCGCGTCCGGACGTCCCGCCGGCGCTGGAC
>NZ_JBOGDD010000451.1:0-1709 GCF_050701675.1 Mycobacterium sp.
AGTTGACGCAGTTCCACATCACGAGTATCGCCCACGCCGATGGGCCCAGCGAAAACCTTCGTTGGACGACTGGGGACGTGCCAGCCATGGTGGATGGAGACGACATCAGACGACTCCGAAAGGGACACACATCATGGCTGCAGCGAAAGAACTCTCACGACTGGCCGGGAAGACCGCCCTCATCACCGGCGGTAGCCGGGGAATCGGTGCCGCGGTCAGTCGTCGGCTGGCAGCCGACGGGGCGGCCGTGGCGATCAACTACCGGTCCGATGCCGACGCCGCCGACGCACTCGCCAAGGAGATCATCGGAAACGGTGGTCACGCCGTGACATTCCAGGCCGACGTCAGCGATCCGGCGAAGTCCAACGCTCTCGTCGACGCCGTGGTCACTGAGTTCGGCGAGCTCCACCTGCTCGCGAGCAACGCCGGGATCGAACACTTCGGCACGCTGCAGTCCATCACCATGGCGGACTTCGACCGCGTCTTCCATACCAACGTCGCAGGACAGCTGTTCGTGACTCAGGCCGCCGTCGCTGCCATGCCCCGCGGGGGTCGCATCGTCTTGACGTCATCGATCAGTGCGCGAATCGCCGTTCACCACCACGCCTTGTACGGCGCCAGCAAGGCGGCGGTCAATGCGATGGTCTTGAACCTTGCGCCCGAACTGGCCGAGGCGGGGATCGCGATCAACGCCATCGCGCCGGGCGGCACGGCCACCGACATGGCCGCGGAGAACGCCAAGCACTACACCCACCCGGCCCTGGCACACGTCGACCAGGAGGTGGTGGGACAGACCATGAACTCGCTCGGCCGGTTGGCCGATCCCGAGGAGATCGCCTCGGCCGTCGCGTTCCTGCTGTCGGACGACGCGTCCTATCTCACGGGTTCGACACTGGACGCGGCGGGCGGGTGGATCTAACCCCCTTCAACAGTGCTTGGCCGCCGGGCTATTTGGGGATCAGGACTTCGCCTTCCAGCCCATCGGGGTCACGGAAGAACAGGCTGCGCACCGCGCCGCCGTGGGCGTGGCGCGGAACGCCCCGAGATCGCCTGCCCGGCCAGCTACTTGCCCAGAAGCGACGTGTCACGCCGGTCGCGATAGATGTGCGTCGTGGTCGCACTGACCACGATCAACCGCCCGAATATCATTCTGGCGCATCGCTGAGACGATGCTCAGGCGATCCGTTCGATCGCGCTGAGTTCGGTCGAAAGTTTCTCGCGGGCGACCTCGGCGTCGTAGTGCGCCTGCATGTTGACGAAGAACATGTCGGTCAACCCGAGCGCGCGCGACAACCGCAGCGCGGTGTCGGCGGTGATCGCCCGCTTGCCGTGGACGATCTCGTTGATGCGGCGAGCAGGCACGTCGATCGCCTTGGCGATCCGGTACTGCGTGATCCCCATCGGCTCGAGGAACTCCGTCATGAGAATCTCGCCGGGGTGGGTGGGTGCGAAGTCTGCCATGGGGGTGTCCTTTCTAGTGGTAGTCAACGAGTTCGACATTCGAGGCACCGCTGGCGCTCCACGTGAAGCAGACGCGCCATTGGTCGTTCACGCGCACGCTGTGCTGGCCAGCCCGATCGCCTGCCAACTTCACCAACCGGTTGCCCGGCGGCACACGTAGGTCGTTGATGCTCTCGGCGGCGTTGATGAGGACCAACTTGTTGTAGGTGAGCTTGGCGAGCTCCGGGCTGAGCCTCTTGACATAGCGT
>NZ_JBOGDD010000452.1:0-2376 GCF_050701675.1 Mycobacterium sp.
ACGTCGGCAAGCGCCTGCACCTGTCCCGGTCGACGGTGTCGCGGATGCTCGCCAGGGCGCGCGAACACGGCGTCGTCGAATTCGTCCTGCATCGCAGCGCAGATCGGTCGTCACGCCTGGCGGCCCGACTCGGTCAGCGTTTCGGCGTTCGCGCCCTGGTGACCGAGAGCGCCGACGACGATCACGACGCGGCCCGACTCGACGTGGTCGCCCAGCGGGCGGCGCAGCGACTGGCCGCCGTGGTCGGCGCCGACGCGACGATTGCGGTGGCCTGGGGCGCCACCGTCGAGGCGGTATCCCGGCACCTGCTCGTCAGCCCGACCCGCGGTGCACGCGTCGTGCAGCTCAACGGCTCGGGGAACACCATCGCCTCCGGCGTCCTGAACGCCGGTCAGCTGCTCGACAGGTTCGCGCAAGCATTCTCGGCGTCGACGCACCACTTTCCGGCGCCCGCCCTATTCGACTCGGCGGGCACCCGCGAGGCGATGTGGCGGGAGCGGTCCATCCAGCGTGTCCTCGCGCTGCGCCGCAACGCCGACGTAGTGGTGTTCTCGGTCGGCGCGCTGGACGGCGAGGTCCCCGGCCACCTGTACCGGGCCGGCTACCTCGACGCGGTCGATCTGCAGGAGCTGCGCAGGCAGGGGATCGTCGGTGATGTCGGTACGGTATTCCTGCGCGAGGACGGTAGCTCCGACCGCCTTGCGATCAACGAGCGCAGCACCGGCATGCCCCTCGCAGAGCTCCGCCGCGTGCGCACCCGGATGCTGGTGGTCAGCGGCCGAGCCAAGACCACGGCCATTGCGGCGGCGCTGCGTGCCGGTGCGGTCACGGACCTGGTGCTCGATGACCTCACCGCCCAGGCGCTGCTCGACGCGTGAGCACCACCCGCAGCGCCGAACCGGTCGACTTATCCAGCGGCATGGAAGGATTCGACACATGGAGGTCCCGATGAGCCCGACGCCCAATGGTCTACGCCGCGCCATGCGCGACGACGTGCGCGACGCGGTGCTCGCCATGCTTATGGACGGGCGGCTCGCCGCAGGGACGTCGGTCAGCATCGACCAGCTCGCCCGCGATCTCAGCGTCTCACCGACTCCGGTGCGTGAGGCCCTTGTCGAGATCGAAGCGACCGGACTGGTGCAGCGAGTGGCCCACCGCGGCTACCAGGTGGCGCCGCCAATGAGCGCCCAGCAGGCCGCCGAACTCGCCGATGCTCGCCTGATCGTCGAGACCGTGGCGGCCCAGTGGGCGGCACGGCTGCAGGAACCAGCCCTGCTCCCCCAGCTGCGCGTCGCGCACCGCACGCACGAACAGGCGGCCTGGGCCGTCCGCGAGTGGGACGGCGTGACGCTGGACCGCAACCAGCTGCCCGTCACGCTGATGCCTTACTTCAACGCGGACTGGGGCTTTCACCAGACGATCCTCGACCACTGCGGCAACCGGTTCTTGCGCAGCATGGTCGGCGGCCTCGGGGCGTCGGTGCAACGGATGCGACAAAACGTGCGACGCGGCCCGGTGGACACCGAACAGGCGGTCGCCGAGCACGGCCGGGTGCTCGCGGCGATCGAAGCGGGCGACCCGCCGGCCGCCGAGGAGGCGATGCGCGCGCACATCGAGGCGGTCCGCGAACGGTCCATCGCCGACGCGTGACCGGCTGACGCGGCCCCGCCCGAAAATGCCACGGCAGCAACACGACTGCCAGTTCTCGACCTCGATGGACGTGCACCAGCCCGATCGTGGTCACCTTTGGGGCTAGACCCCTCGTGGTTCTGAAGGGGACCAGTGCTGGCGCCCACCGAGATGGCGTTACGCAGTCAGAACGTCTACGGCGTCAACGTCCATGCCGTGCGAGCGAAAACTCTCGAGCAGGAATTCCTGGAGCATCTCGGGTGTGATCAGACAAGTCACGCACTCGTCGTTCGTTCCGACCCGATAGTTCACCTCTATCGACTTGGCGGACGGTAGGTACGACGACAGTTCGATTAGCCCGCCGTCCTTGGCGACCAGTTCGTTCATGGTTCCGATCACTTCCTCGATGACTGCATCTGAGGTTGACATGTGAGCACTTCCTTCCACTAATTGGACAACGCTTCTACGTTGATCGAATGAACTGCATTGTGCGAGTCGGTATGCGGTAAAACCAGGCGGTCGGCGAAGTGGCAAGCCGTCCTGTGCCCATCAGAATCGTGGGCCTCGAGTGCGGGCGTGGCAGTAGAGCAGACGTCCTGCGCATAGGCACATCGAGTGCGAAAGCTGCAGCCCGACGGTGGATTCGCGGGGCTGGGCACGTCACCGACGAGCATGATGCGTGCAGCTCGGTTGTGCTTGTCGAACTTGGCTACCGGGACAGCCGACATCAATGCCTTGGTATACGGA
>NZ_JBOGDD010000453.1:0-2285 GCF_050701675.1 Mycobacterium sp.
GCGCGCCTCCATCGCCACGGCGGCGAACGACCACCGGCTCGGCGCGAACGAGGCGCCCCCGGCGATCATTTCGATCTTCCTCGGGAAGATGCTGAGCGACATCCTGGAGCAGATCGAGAAGGGCACGCTCAAGCGCACGCTCAAGGGCGGCTACATGGATCTCGGCACGAAGATCCTGCCGCAGCTGCCGCGGCACTCGGGCGACCGCAACCGCACCAGCCCGTTCGCGTTCACGGGCAACCGCTTCGAGTTCCGCGCACCTGGTTCGCTGCAGTCGGTGGCGGGCCCGATGGTCACGATCAACACGATCATGGCCGAGGCCCTGGACCACTGCGCCACCGTGCTCGAGACGGCAGTGGCGGACGGCACCGACTTCGATCAGGCCGTGCAGACGCTGCTGACCGACATCATCACCGAGCATGGCGCCGTGGTGTTCAACGGCGACGGATACTCCGACAACTGGCAGACCGAGGCCGCCTCTCGCGGCTTGCCGAACCTGAAGACCACGCTGGATGCGCTGCCGGAGTTGATCAAGCCGGACGCGATCGCATTGTTCGAGAAGTACAGCGTGTTCAACGATCGGGAGATGCACAGCCGCTACGAGATTGGTCTCGAGCAGTACGCGCTCACGGTCGGCGTCGAGGCGCGCTTGACCTTGGAGCTCGGGTCGACGGTGATCCTGCCTGCCGCACTGCGCTACCAGACCGAGCTGGCGTCGAACGTCGCCACGCTCAAGGCGGCGGGTATCGAGCCAAGCACCGTGCTGCTCGAGGATCTCTCGGCGACCGTTGCCGACCTGGTCAGCGCGTTGGCCGATTTGAAGAAGGGCGTCGAGGACCACTCGGCGACCGAGGCGATGGACGAGGCTGCACACATGCAGGGTCTGCTGCCGGCGATGGACGCGGTCCGTGCCGCCGCCGACTCGCTGGAAAGCGTGGTGGCCGACGACCTGTGGCCGCTGCCGACCTACCAGGAGATGCTCTACATCCTCTGAACCACGAGGTCACCGGGCACTTACTGCGCCGTGGTCCGCACCCGGTCCGCAGTAAGTGCGTCGGTGAGCATCTGGGCCGCAGCCTTGCGGGTGCGGTCCTCAACCTTCGGCCACAAGTGGCTGTACGTGTTGAGAGTGAACGACGCCGCCCCGTGGCCCATCGCCCGCTGGACGGTCACCACGTCGCATCCTGCATGGATCAGACCCGACGCATAGGAGTGTCGTAGGTCGTGGAGCCGGAAACTCACCTTGGCCTTGACACGGGTTCGGCGCCACAGGTACCCGGCTGAGTTCTGGTGTAGCGGGTCGTCACCATCACCGGGGAACATCCATCGTTCGGGATCGTCGCCGGGCACGTGAAGGCGCACATGCTCGGAGAGGATCGGCATCAAATCCTCGGGGACGTAGACAGTTCGCTCGCTGCCGTACTTGGGTGGGCGGATGTCCACCCGCCACCAGTGACGAGTTGCGCCTGGCGCTCGACGTGTATCTCTCGGCGCATGAAGTTGATGTCTCCCACTTGCAATCCGGCAGCTTCACCCAGGCGCAAACCTCCGAAGGCGCAGACCGCCACGAACGCCGCGAATCGATCCGGCGCGTGGTGCATCGCCGCGCCAACCTCAGCCGTGGTGGGGATTACCATCGCGACCTCGGCCTTGCGAGTACGGGGAAGGGTCACATTTGCCGTCACGTCGAAGGGGATAATGCGGTCGGCAACGGCAGCGCGGACCTGATCGAACGCGGCGGGCGTGGTGCGCCTGCACGACGCGAGCTAGTCATGGCTGCGCTCAGTGTGAATGACCTGAGCGAGTTCACCGGCAGGACTGTCGCACCGGAGCAGGGTGCGGCACACTTGCGAGTGGCACTGGCACAAGTCAAGGCATACACCCGTGGCATCGGATTCGATGTCGACGGCAACCCCAACGACGAACTCGCCTCTGTCGCACTGTGTTTGGCCGTACGGTATCTCGCGCATCCCCGGCAACTCGCCATGGATTAGACCGAGGGGCCAGCCAGCGTCAGCTACCGGTCCTCGCCGGGTTCGTTCACTGTCTCGGAGACTTTCGTACTCAACAGGTACCGGGTGCGGGCGCTGTGATCACCGGCACCGTCCACCGGGCACCGCAACGCAACGCCCACGGCGATGCAGTCGATGTAAACGGGAACGTCATCCGTGTCGGCGCTGACGGCACCGAGATCGGCAACATCGACGGCCTGATCTTCGGGGGCGAAAGCATCCGCACCGCCAACATGCGCGGCGAAGTGGCGACCACGGAGGGCCTGATCGGTG
>NZ_JBOGDD010000454.1:0-2332 GCF_050701675.1 Mycobacterium sp.
GTCCGAGTGCGAGCAGGATGGCCGGTGCTCCCGCGACCAGGATGCTGTTGAGGTTCTTGGGGGCTGCGAAGGACGGATTGACCGCAAAGCCGATCGCCAAGAGAACGACGAGCAGATACCAGACGCCGTCGATGGACGGCAGGCGGAGGCGTCCAACGAGGGGTTTCACCGCGGGAGGGGCTACGCCCTCAGTCGTCACGTTCATTCTCGGACCTCGCTGTCACGATGCACCTATCGGGAGGATAGTGCATTTATAATGCTGTATAAGTTATACATCAATCCAGGGGGAATTTCTAGGGGTTGGGCGGTTCAGCCTTGGATCAGCTTGGCGGCCCGTTCGGCCACCGCGACGACGACCGCATGCGGGTTGCCGCGCGGCACCACGGGTAACACCGAGGCGTCCACCACGCGTAGCCGCTCGGCGCCCAAAACGCGCAGCTGTGGGTCCACGACGCGGCCAAGGGCCACGGTCCCCGACGCGTGGTAGAAGGACATTGTGTGGCGAGCCGCGAACGCATCGAGCGTGCTGTCGGAACGGTCGCCGGGCACCTGTAGCGGGTGGGTGCAGAAGTCCGCAAGCTCGTCTTGGCTCGCGATGTCCATCGTCAGCCGGATACCGTCGCGGATGATGCGGCGGTCCTCGGCGTCGCGCCAGTAATCGCACCGGATGAGCGGCTTCTTCGTGGGGTCCGCGCCGGCCAGGCGCACCGCGCCCCGGGCTCTCGGCTGCAAGACGCACGGCGCAAGCCAGATGCCATCGCCGTGCACCTCGCCTCCGCCCTCGTCGATCTCGGGAAGCGGGATGCCGTGTATCTGCACGTCGGCCAGTGCACCGGTATCGCCCACCCGCGCGAATGCCGCAGCCTCGGCCCGATTGGATGCCAACGGGCCGCTGCGGTGCGCGTCATACTCCTCGATGGCGGCCGGGTCGAGGAGGTTGAGTGATCCGCCGATGGCCGATCGCCAACTGAGCGGCACCGCGGGATGGTCGCTGAGGTTGGCGCCCACCTCCTGGTTGGCGATTACCACGTCTATGCCGTGATCGTCCAGGTGGTCGGCTGGCCCCACGCCGGAGAGCTGCAGTAACTGCGGCGACGCGTAGGCCCCCGCGCTCAGCACGACCTCGCGACGTGCCCGCACCATGGCGCGGGCGCCGAAGTGCACGAACGTCACCCCAATTGCCGTCGTCGCGTGGAACTCGACCCGTTGCACCACCGCATCGGTGAGAATCGTGAGATTGCGCCGATCGGTCCACGGGTGGAGGTAGGCATCGGCCGCGGACCACCGCTGCCCGTCGCGCTGGGTCAGCTGAAACGCTCCCGCACCTAGTTGACTAGGCCCGTTGAAGTCGTCGTTTCGGGGCAAGCCCGCGGACACCGCGGCATCGACGAATGCACGCATCATGACGTTGCGCGACCGATCGTTGGATACGTGTAACGGACCGGCGTCTCCGTGAAACGGTGAAGCGCCGCGTTCGTTGTTCTCGGCGCCGATGAACTCCGGGAGCAGGGTGTCCCATCCCCACCCCGGAATGTTCCACGCATCGTAATCTGCGGCGGCCCCGCGGATGTAGATCATCCCGTTGATCGAGGACGAGCCGCCCAGCGTCTTACCCCTGGGTAGCCGCATGCGTCGACCGTTGCAGCGTTGCTCAGGCAAACTTGTGTAGTCCCAGTCGATTTCGCTGGTGGCGTGTGTCGTGTAGGCAGCGGGCAACCGGATCTCAGCTCGCGTGTCGGGGGGACCCGCCTCCACCAGCAGGACGGACAGTTCCGGGTCTGCACTGAGTCGTCCGGCGACGACGCAGCCCGCGCTACCCGCCCCGACGACGATGACGTCGTACTCGCTGGCCCACTCGCTGTGCATCTGACCGTCCGATCATTGGGCTTGGTAGGTGCCGAGGTGCTCGGCAACCGACAGGGATGCGCCGGTGATCTTCTGGACGTCGGCTCCCGACACGCCGGCCACCGTCTCAACCAGCACCAGTCCGTCGGTCGTGACGTCGATGACCGCGAGATCGGTGATGATCCGGTCGACGATCGCGCGGCCGGTCAGCGGAAGTGAGCACTCGGTGAGGATCTTGGTGCTGCCGTCCTTGGCGACGTGCTCCATGAGAACCACCAAGCGTCGCGCTCCCTGGGCCAGATCCATGGCGCCGCCCATGCCTTTGACCATGGCACCGGGCACCATCCAGTTCGCCAGGTCGCCAGTGGCCGACACCTGCATGCCGCCCAGGATTGCCAGGTCGATGAGCCCGGCCCGGATCATCCCAAAGCTCAGGGAGGAATCGCAGATCGACCCGCCTGGCAGGATCGTCACCGTCTCCTTGCCC
>NZ_JBOGDD010000455.1:0-3079 GCF_050701675.1 Mycobacterium sp.
CCTCCGGAGTGGTGAAGGCCGTGACACACGACGACGTCATCGTCGAGATCCGCATGGTCGGTGACCGCACGGGTGAATTGATCGGCGAGGCATAGCTTCTAGTGAGCCTCGGCGTCAAGCCGGCCGAAGCGGCCCGGTTCGTGCATGCGCACCCCACCCAGGGCGAGGCGCTGGGCGAGGCGCTGCCGGCTCTCGCAGGCAAGCCGCTCCACGTCCACGACTGACCGCCGCCAAGCAAGTCGAGAACGTCAATCGCCACAGCGGTATCTTGGAGCGGGTAGGGCTGGTCGGGCACGCCGCGGTGACTACGCCACTGCGAGCAGGCCGGTGCAGAAGTAAAGAGCGACAACGACCGGCCCGAGAGGATGATCAGGAAATCGGGCGGCCGCCGACACCGAGCCGCGTTGAGGCTCACGCCGAAGAGGGCGCCGAGTTCTTTGCTCGTACCGCGTACGTAACAGAAGTGGATAAATAATCAAATCCATCTGCTGATCCGATGGATCGATGCCCGTAAGTCGCCAACGGATGCCCACACGGGCGGCAGGCCAGAATCACTGGGCTAAACCATTTTCATAACAGAGATATGTGGAACCCGCCGTGGGCGGTTGCAGGAGCTTTGAGTTCGTTGACAGCGTTGATCGCGCAGCTTTTCATTGGCTTTCGATGATCCACCCACGTCACTCACGATGGGACCGGCGCCCACCGACCATGTAGCTGTCCATATACGCCACGACTGCTATCAAATGCCGAGCTCATGCTTCCACCGCGCGAGAATGACGGCTGTGGGATAGGAAGGGATGCAGTACATTTCGGTCACCGAGTACGAGGCGGCAAAAACGCCTGTGTCGCATGCTTCGCGAAGCGAGGCACCGGCGCTGAGCGCAGCCAGCATCGCACCGGTGAACGCGTCTCCCGCTCCCGTCGAGTCGAGCACTGTAACGGAGGGAGCTGCCACCAGGAACGAGCCCTCTGTGTCTGATCTGCATGACGCTCCGTTGTGGCCCAGGGTGACGACGACTGTCTCGACGCCAGTTGCCAGGTGTACGGCCTCTGCGACGGTTGTCGGGGTCCAGTCTCGGCCACCACCGAGGATGGCGTCTGCCTCTAGTTCGTTGGCGACCACAATGTCGACCGGGCCCCAATCCCAGTCCGCGGATAGGAACGGTTTGACCGGACTGGGATTGCAAACGATGGTCGCTCGGTCGGAGAGGCGGCCGGCAAGCTGCGCGTTCACTGCAAGCGGCAGCTCGCCTTGAATGCTCAGATAACTTGGACCGGGCGCCGTATCGATGAGTGACACCACCGCATTCAATTGCAGTTGATCTGCTGCGCCAGTCCAGGTGATCACGGCCTGCTCGCCATCGGCGGCGCTCAGGATGATGCTTTCTCCGGTGGGACCATCATGACGTTGCACGGCAGTGATGCCGACACCCTCCGCTCTAAAAAGCCGAACGGCACTGTCGCCGATATCGTCGTGGCCGATGACTCCGACAAATTCGGTTTGAGCGGCTAACCGTGCGGCCATTACCGCTTGGTTAGCCGCTTTGCCGCCGTCGCTTTGCCTGAATGCCTGCGCGTCGATACTCTCGCCGTTTCGCGGGAGTCCGTCGGTGTAGACGTATGTATCGCGGATGTATGCGCCCGCGACCCAGATGGTCACTAATTGATACCGAGGTTGATCGGAGCGATCGATGCGGCGTCGACGGTCACCTCCATGTTCGGGTGCGAATGCGCGAGCGTCACGGGGTACATCACGTCTTCCTGCTCGGTCAGCAATAGGACTCGGGTGATGAACTGCTTCCAGGCACCGCCGTCGGTAATCAGGTGGAGCTTGCGTGCCGACAGGATCTCTTTCATGCCGACAGTGATGGCCATCCGGGGGATGGTCTGCGTATAGCCGCCGGTCGTGCGGTGGGAGTGGGCAACGATCGTGTCCTCGAGGAGGGGCACCACGCGGGTCGTCGACTGCTTGAACTCATCGACGGTGTAGTTGTGCCAGCGCGTGGTCGGCGGCTCGTTGAAGGCCAAGTGGCCGCGGAAGCCGTACCCGGCGAAACAGGTGTCCGCGCCGCCCTCGGCTTCGAGCCGCGCGCCGAACGCATCGGGGTTCCAAACGTCTGGGTAGATCACGTTCTCCGGCAGAGGCCGCAGTTCTGCATCAAGCAGGTTGTAGAGGTTTCGGTCACAAAATCCACGAAAACTGAACGGGTGATCAGCGGGCACCGGGCGTCCTTGCCAGTCCAGGAACTCATCCATGTGGAAGATGACGACGTTGCGCCAGCTGATTCCCTCTTCGTTGCAGATACGAGCGAGCAACGGATACTGCGCCTGGGGGCCGACCGGCCGGATCCAGCGGGTGGGTTCCCCGGCCGCGTTACGCTCCTTCAGCTCGTCGGCCATGAGTCGAGCGAGCCAGCGGTAGAGCGAGTCGAGATCCGGCAACACGCGCAGCTGATGGCGTGAGCGTTTCTGGACCTCGGTGAACGGCATCGTCAGCTGTTCGGGGGTGAGATCGTTGGCGGTCATGGCAAGTTCCACGAGAATTCCCATCTGCAAACAGTCCGAGGCGCTTCGGTGGGGCCGCGGAGCCCAGCCAGCATGTCACTCAACAGACGAGTTATGCAACTTGACTGTTGACTACTTCTGTCGGGGGACGTCGAACGTGAACTCGCTTCCCCGGTGGAAGTCATCCGAGAGCAGAACAGGGCGAGCACGGGCGTCTGAATGCACCTGCTGCAGGCGGAGCCAAGCCTCCGAGTCAGATACGCCGAGGCGGGAGGCCAGTTCCGCCTCCAATGTGACTGCTGAGACTGTCGCGGAGGCGTTGACAGGACAACGATCGAACCGCCCGAAGATATCGAAAAGAGAACCTGCCCAGTCGATCTCGCCTATCGGGGCCTGAATGACTGCCCGGTCGAAAACGTCGACGCTGTAGACCATGGGGTTGTCATCCTGCCGCCGCAAACGCTCAAGGCGAACAACGGTGCTCGACGGTGTCAACCCGAGGGCTGCGCGCTCGTCCTCCGTGGGCTCCATCAGGTCAACCGATAACACCGCATTGGTCGGGACAACCCCACGG
>NZ_JBOGDD010000456.1:0-7861 GCF_050701675.1 Mycobacterium sp.
GGCCAAGGGCGAGGCGAACAAGGTCTGGATCGTGCCGAGCGACTTCGGCGCAGCGCTGCAGGGCTTCACCAAGATGCTCGGCGCGCCGGGGGAGGACGGCGTCTTCCGCTATACCCCGTCGCCGGTCGATGGCGACCTGCCCAAGCCGGAGGACGATTCCGCCGAAGTCGCCGAGTGGTTCAACACGAAGACCGATCCCGAGATCGCCCAGGCCGTCGCCCAGGCGGTCGCCGAGGCGCGGACTCCGGTCTCGGGCGCCATCGACGCGACGCGGCAGTACGCGCCGCTGTCACAGCAGGCCCAGTCGCCGGTGGTGGATTACGGCCAGCAGGCGCCGCGGCACGGCTCTCAGTGAGTGCGCTGACGTCCAGGGGGACGTACGCGGCGCTGGCCGCGATACAGGCCGGCGACGCGGTGGCGTGCGGATTGCAGATCCCGCCGATCAAGAAGGCGCTCGACGACGTCGGGCTGTCCGAGGACCTTCGGCCGGTGCTGCCGATCGTGAAGGGGGCCGCCGCGATCGGGCTGCTGTCGGTGTACCGGTTCCCTGCGCTGGCGCGGCTGACCACCTTCATGTGCACGGTGTACTTCGCGTTTGCCGTCGCCTTTCACGTCAAGGCCAGGGACTGGAGTCCCGGGCTGGTGACGGCGGCGTCCTTCCTCGGCCTGTACGGCACCCTGACCGTGAAGGGGCCCGCGGTCAGGGCGTGATGGCGGGCGCAGGCGTATCCGTTGCCTGCTCGTCGTCCTGTCGGACCACGTGGTGACGTCGATGGCTGCGGATCTCATAGATCAGGCCGGCGATGCCGATGCCTGCGGTGCACACCGACATCAGAAGCAGCAGCGGGCTGACGTTGCCGGTCAGCGCGTCGCCGAACACCACGATGGCCGCGGTGCCTGGCAGCAGTCCGACGACGGTGGCCAGCGTGTACGGCAGCACGCGGATCGCCGACGCGCCCGCGGCGTAGTTGAGCACCGAGAAGGGCACGACCGGGATCATCCGCATCGACAGGACCGTCGGCCAACTGCGTCGCTCGAGGCGGGCGTTCATGGTGTCGACGCGGGGATGCTCCACGAGCCGGTTCAGCTGCCATCCGGCGGCTCGCACCAGCAACAACGCGATGACGGAGCTCAGCGTGCTGGCCAGCAGCGCGATCCCGATGCCGAGCAGTGGGCCGAAGAGCAGCCCGGCGGACAGGGTGAAGGCGGTCCGCGGGAACGGAAGGACCGTGACGAGGACATGCGCGGCGAGGAAGGCCAGTGGGAACCACGGACCGAGTGACGTCGCCCAGTCGCGCAGCTGAAGCGCGGTCGGTAGCGGCACCAGCAGCACTAGTGCGACGAGAATCACAGCGACACCCGTGATGGCCGCGACGCGGCGCCTCGGGAGCTGCCTGGCCGTCGCGATTACGGCGGTACAGGCCGTGCGCAGCGTGCTGACGACGGGCTTCACGTTTTTCAAGAGTACGTGGCTCCCGCCGATGACCCCGGCTGACGCGGGCGTGGTTGCCCTACCGCCGGCAGATTGCGTGACGGCGATCATTTAGCCTGATGGACGGGTGGTTCGTCACACGCTGCGACAACAGGGAGATGCCGGTGTCCGTACAGGGGTCCAGTGCCAGCGCCGGCACCATGGAATCCGATCGCGAGAACTGGCGCGCCGCAGTTGCCGGTGTGCTGGCGAAGAGCAGCCGCAAGGATCCGGCCGACCTGGGTGCCGAACCCGAGCGACTCCTCGATTCGCCCACCTACGACGGCTTTCCGATACGCCCGCTCTACACCGGTCTCGACGCTCTTCCCGAACCTGCGCTCCCCGGTCAGTGGCCCTACGTGCGTGGCGGCGACGCGCTGCGCGACGTCAGGTCCGGATGGAAGGTGGCCGAGTCGTTTCCGCTGACGGGACAGTCCGCCGTCACCGACGGCAACGACGCGGTCCTGACCGCGCTGGCCGATGGCGTCAGCGCCCTGGTGCTGCGAGTCGGTGACGGGGCAAGCTCAGCGACGGGATGTGCTTCGGGCGGCGCCGACGTCACCGACCTCGACCGGATGCTCGAGGGCGTCTTCCTCGAGCTGGTGCCGGTGATCCTCGAGGCGGGTGCGGACTACGCGGCCGCCGCAGACGTACTGCTTGGCTTGCTGGCCGACTTCGACGCCGACAAGCGCAGTGGCCTGTCGGTCGACCTCGGCGCAGATCCGTTGACGGCAGCGCTGACCGGTCGGCCCGCGCCGACGATCGACGAGGTCATCGCCACGGCGGCAAGGGCAACGGGATTCGACGGCGGCGTGCGGGCGGTGACCGTCGACGGAGCCACCTTCCACGGTCTCGGCGCCAGTGCCTCCTGGGAGGTCGCCGGTGCCGTCGCGACGGGTGTGGCCTACCTCCGTCTACTCGGCGACGCGGGCGTCGCCGTGCCGGACGCGCTCGGGCAGATCGGGTTTCGATACAGCGCCGACGACGATCAATTCACGACCATCGCCAAGTTGCGGGCGGCGCGCCAACTCTGGGCCAGGGTGGCCGAGGTGGTGGACCATCCCGAGGCGGGCGCCGCGACGATCCACGCCGTCACGTCGCTGCCCATGATGGCTCAGCGGGATCCGTGGGTGAACATGCTGCGCACCACGCTCGCCGCGTTCGGTGCAGGCGTCGGCGGCGCTGACTCCGTACAGGTGTACGAGTTCGACAGCGCGATCGTGGGCGGATTGCCCGGTGTAGCAAGGACTTTCGCACGGCGAATGGCTCGCAACACCCAACTCCTGCTACTGGAGGAGTCACACGTCGGTCGCGTCATCGACCCCGGTGGCGGGTCGTGGTTCATCGAGGACCTGACCCGTCGCCTCGCCGAGGAGGCGTGGAAACACTTTCAGGACATCGAGGCCAGGGGTGGGTTCGTGGCGGCCCGCGACCACGTCGCCGCCAGGATCGCGGAGGTGCGGACCCGCCGCAGCGACGACATCGCGCATCGGCGCACCGCGCTCACGGGCGTCAACGAATATCCGAACCTCGCCGAAGCGCCCCTGCCGCAGTCCGATTCGCCCCAGACGGATTCGATTCCGGGCGTGGACAGGTACGCGGCGGGCTTCGAGTCGCTGCGCGACCGCTCCGATGCCCATCTCGCGGCTACCGGCGCCCGACCGAAGGCACTGCTGCTGCCGGTCGGCCCGCTGTCCGAGCACAACGTCCGCACCACGTTCGCCGCGAACCTACTGGCTTCCGGCGGCGTGGAGACCGTCAACCCAGGAACGGTGGATGCGACCGCGGTGGCGGCTGCGGTGGAGGCTGCGGGTCACCCCGTCGCCGCGGTGATCTGCGGAACCGACGCCCGGTACGCCACCGACGTCTCGGACGTCGTGAAGGCCGCTCGCGAGGCAGGTGTCTCGCACGTCTACCTGGCCGGCCCCGCGAAGGCCCTTGGGGATGCAGCGAGCCGCCCCGACGAATACCTGACCGCCAGGATCGACGCGATCGCCGCGCTGTCTACCCTGCTCACCCGATTGGGGGCCTGACATGACCTCATCCGATGTCGCCGCCGGAGCGGCTCCGGAGGCCGATGTCGCCGCCGGAGCGGCTCGGGAAGTCACACCCCGGACCATCGCCAGCTTTGCCGACGTGCCCCTGCACGATGAACGTGCGGGAGAACCCGCCACCGAGTCAGCCGTCGCGGAGCACGTCGCGGCCGCCGCGGCCGCGCACGGCTACACCCCCGACCAACTCACTTGGGCCACCCCGGAGGGTATCGACGTCCACCCGGTGTACATCGGCGCCGACCGCGACGCCGCGGTCGACGCCGGGTACCCACTGGACACGTTCCCCGGCGCCGCACCCTTCGTCCGCGGGCCGTACCCGACGATGTACGTCAACCAACCGTGGACCATCCGTCAGTACGCCGGCTTCTCCACGGCCGCCGAGTCCAACGCGTTCTACCGTCGCAATCTCGCGGCGGGGCAGAAGGGTCTGTCGGTCGCGTTCGACCTGGCGACTCACCGCGGTTACGACTCCGACCATCCCCGGGTGGCGGGCGACGTCGGAATGGCAGGCGTCGCAATCGACTCCATCCTCGACATGCGCCAGCTCTTCGACGGCATCGACCTGTCGACCGTGTCGGTGTCGATGACCATGAACGGTGCCGTGCTGCCGATTTTGGCCCTGTACGTCGCCGCCGCCGAGGAGCAAGGGGTGCCTCCGGAGAAGTTGGCGGGGACCATCCAGAATGACATCCTCAAGGAGTTCATGGTCCGCAACACCTACATCTATCCGCCGCAGGCGTCGATGCGGATCATCTCCGACATCTTCGGCTACACCAGCGTGAAGATGCCGAAGTACAACTCGATCTCGATCTCCGGTTATCACATCCAGGAAGCCGGAGCCACCGCCGATCTGGAGCTCGCCTACACGCTGGCCGACGGCGTCGAGTACATCAAGGCCGGCCTGGACGCGGGGCTGTCCATCGACAAGTTCGCGCCGCGACTGTCCTTCTTCTGGGGCATCGGCATGAACTTCTTCATGGAGGTCGCCAAGCTGCGCGCGGGCCGGCTGCTGTGGAGTGAGCTCGTCGGGCAATTCGATCCGAAGAGCGAGAAGTCCCTCTCGCTGCGCACGCATTCGCAGACGTCGGGTTGGTCGCTCACGGCGCAGGACCCGTTCAACAACGTCGCGCGGACGTGCATCGAGGCGATGGCCGCGACGCAGGGGCACACCCAGTCGCTGCACACCAATGCGCTCGACGAGGCATTGGCCCTGCCCACCGACTTCTCCGCCCGCATCGCGCGCAACACCCAGCTGCTGCTGCAGCAGGAGTCCGGCACCACGCGGCCGATAGACCCCTGGGGCGGTTCGTATTACGTGGAGTGGCTGACCCAGGCGCTCGCCGAGAAGGCGCGCGCCCACATCGCCGAGGTTGCCGAGCACGGCGGCATGGCACAGGCCATCGCGGAGGGCATCCCCAAGCTGCGCATCGAGGAGGCCGCGGCGCGGACCCAGGCCCGTATCGACTCCGGCGCTCAGACGGTGATCGGCATCAACAAGTACCAGGTCGACTCCGATCAGGAGGTCGAGGTCCTCAAGGTCGAGAACAGCCGGGTGCGCACCGAGCAGCTGGCCAAGCTCGCGCAGCTGCGCGCCGACCGCGACGAGACCGCCACCCAGGCGGCGCTGGCCGAATTGACAAGGGCGGCAGGGGCTTCAGGAAATACTGGGGAAGACGGCTTCGGCAACAACCTGCTGGCGCTCGCGATCGACGCCGCGCGCGCCAAGGCCACGGTCGGGGAGATCTCCGACGCCTTGGAGAAGGTCTACGGGCGCCACCAGGCCGAGATCCGCACCATCGCGGGCGTCTACCGAGACGAGGTGGGGAAGGTCAGCAACGTCACGCACGCAACCGAACTGGTCGAGAAGTTCGCCGAGGCGGACGGTCGCCGACCACGCATCCTGGTCGCGAAGATGGGACAGGACGGTCACGACCGCGGCCAGAAGGTGATCGCGACGGCGTTCGCCGACATCGGTTTTGACGTCGACGTCGGGTCGCTGTTCTCGACGCCGGACGAGGTGGCGCGCCAAGCCGCGGACAACGACGTGCACGTGGTGGGGGTGTCGTCGCTGGCCGCCGGCCACCTCACGCTGGTGCCCGCACTGCGCGATGCGCTCGCCGAGGTCGACAGGCCCGACATCATGGTCGTCGTCGGCGGTGTGATCCCACCGGGTGACTTCGAAGAGCTGTACGAAGCGGGCGCTACCGCGATCTTCCCACCAGGGACGGTCATCGCCGACGCCGCCATCGGCCTGCTGCAGAAGCTGGCCGAGCGGTTGGGCTACGAGCTCGGAGGGCAGGAGCGAAGCGACCCGGGAACCGACCTCGACTAGATGGATCCCTCCGAGCTCGCGCACGCCATCCGCAGCGGCGATCGTTCCGCCCTGCCGAGGGCCATCACCCTCGTCGAGTCGACCAGGGCCGACCATCGGGAGAAGGCCCAACGGCTGCTGATGGAGTTGGCGTCCGATGCGGGCAACGCCGTGCACATCGGCATCACCGGGGTTCCCGGGGTGGGCAAGTCGACGGCCATCGAGGCGCTCGGGATGTACCTCATCGAGCTGGGCCACCGGGTGGCCGTGCTGGCCGTGGACCCGTCGTCGACCAGGACCGGTGGTTCCATCCTCGGCGACAAGACGCGGATGGCTCGTCTGGCCGTTCATCCGGACGCCTACATCCGGCCGTCACCGACGTCGGGGACCCTCGGCGGGGTTGCCAAGGCCACCATGGAGACGATCGTCCTGCTCGAGGCGGCGGGTTACGACGTCGTCCTCGTCGAGACGGTGGGCGTCGGACAGTCCGAGGTGACGGTCTCCAACATGGTGGACACCTTCGTGTTCCTGACGCTCGCGCGCACCGGCGACCAGCTCCAGGGGATCAAGAAGGGCGTTCTCGAGTTGGCCGACGTCGTCGTGGTCAACAAGGCCGACGGCAGCCACGCCGTCGAGGCCAAGTCCGCCGCGCGTGAGTTGGCCGGGGCGATCAGGTTGCTCTACCCACGCGATACCCTTTGGCGCCCACCGGTTCTCACGATGAGCGCGCTCGAGGGAACTGGCCTCTCGGAGCTGTGGGACACGGTGCTCAAGCACCGTCGGGTACTCAGCGATGCCGGGGAGTTCGAGGCGCGCAGGCGCCGGCAGCAGGTCGAGTGGATGTGGTCGATGGTGCGCGACGCCGTGCTGGACAGGGTGACGTCCAACTCCGCCGTCAGGGCCATTCGCGCCGATCTCGAACAGCAGGTACGCGACGGTGCGCTCACGCCGGCGCTGGCTGCGCAGCAGATCCTCGACCTCGTCGGATGAGCGTCGAGGACCGGCAAGTGACGGTCAACGGGCCGATTCGCTAACGGATCGGTAACCCGGGCAAACATTTGCCGGGGTTCCAGGTAAATTACGTAGATTGTGACCCATGCAATACACGGGGAGCGCAGCGCGGCGCTCTCCCACGGTGCCGTAGACGCGGCACTACCGGGGAACGTTCGCGGCGCGGCGGACCCCAATTTCGCATGTGCCGTGCGGGCCTTCTCCCAACTCTTTCCTGGACGCCGCTTCGGCGGCGGTGCACTCGCGGTCTACCTCGACGGTCAGCCGGTCGTCGACGTGTGGACCGGATGGGCCGATCGCAGGGGAACCAGGCGATGGGAAGCCGACACCGCACCCATGGTCTTCTCGGCCACGAAGGGCATGGCCTCCACGGTCATTCATCGGCTGGCCGACCGTGGCCTCATTGACTACGACGCGCCGATGGCCGATTTCTGGCCCGCCTTCGCGGCCAACGGCAAGGCCAGTGTCACCGTCCGCGAGGTCATGGGTCACCGCGCGGGCCTGTCGCAGCTGAACGGCGCGAGCGGGACCGACCTCGTGGATCACCTCCTCATGGAGGAACGAATTGCCGCGGCGCCGATGGGTTGGCTGAAGGGCAGGCCCTCCTACCACGCGCTGACCTA
This sequence comes from Mycobacterium sp., assembly GCF_050701675.1. Taxonomy (GTDB): domain Bacteria; phylum Actinomycetota; class Actinomycetes; order Mycobacteriales; family Mycobacteriaceae; genus Mycobacterium. The sequence continues at coordinate 7,471 of NZ_JBOGDD010000456.1, forward strand.
CGGCTGGCTGATGTCGGGACTGGCCCGCGCCGTTACCGGCCGGGGGATGCGCGAGCTGATTCGCTCCGAGCTGGCGCAGCCGCTGAATACCGATGGCCTGTACCTCGGTAGGCCACCCGCTACCGCGCCGACGCAACCCGCACGGATCATCGGGCCGCAGAGCAGGTTGCAGAATCCACTCTTCAACTTCATTGCGCCGCGCATCGCCGCTCTGCCGTTCTCGGGTGGCTTCGGTTCGATGTACTTCCCGGGGATGAAGGCCACCGTGCAGGGTGACATCTCGTTGCTCGATGCCGAGTTGCCTGCAGCGAACGGGGTTGCGACCGCGCGGGGGCTGGCCCGCATGTACGGTGCCATCGCCAACGGGGGTCGGGTCGACGGTACGCAGTTC